>NZ_JALLKV010000067.1:8719-27018 GCF_023093815.1 Pseudomonas sp. PNPG3 | reverse complement strand
ATCAAGATCAAGAGCAAGAGCAAGAGCAAGAGCAAGAGCAAGAGCAAGAGCAGGGGGCTTGCCTGGGCTTTGGGGTTACTTCACTTTGCATGCACAGTAATCGCCACCAACCGCACAACCACCGGCCTGACCATCAATACACAGACGAACGCCACAGGCATCGCCAACTGGTAAGCCTTCAGCACGTTGCCAAGGTATTCAGGGTTGACCCCCCCATTCGCTGCCGTGATCACGAAACACATCAATAGCGCCATGATCGACGACATGTAGAAGGCAAAAACGTAGGGCGTGGCGCCCGGGTGCAATTTGCGTCGGCCGCGTGCCTGGGACAGGTTGCTCATGCGAACTCCTGAAAAGTAAGTAGAGGCGCAGGTTAGCAACGCACCCGGCAGCAGCTGTAGACCAGCCGCATTGAGTTCTTTATAAAGAGATTCTTACGAATCCAAGGGCTCAGCATGGACCTGCTCAACGCCATTCGCAGTTTCATCAAGGTGGTCGAAGCCGGCAGCATCGCCGCCGGTGCCCGCAACCTGGGCCTGAGCCCGGCCGCGGTTAGCCAGAACCTGGCACGCCTGGAAGGCCACTTGCAGGTTCGCCTGCTCAGCCGCACCACCCGCAGTATGGCGCTGACACCCGCCGGCACCCAGTATTACGAACGCGTCAGGCACATCGAGCGCGACCTGGCCTTGGCCGAGCAGGCCGTCACCACCCCCGACAGTGAGCCCCAAGGGCGGCTGTGCATTGCCTCGACGTCCGCCTTCGGTCGCCACGTGCTGGCGCCATTGATACCCGCGTTCAGCGCCCGCTACCCACTGCTTTCGATAGAGTTGGTAACGACTGATCGCCGGGTCAACCACGCGCGGGAGGATGTGGACGTGAGCCTGCGCATTGCCCCGCAACTCGAAGACCAGTTGCTGGCCCGGCATATCGCCCGTATACCGTTCATTTGCTGTGCCTCGCCCGGTTACCTGCAAAGCGCCGGCGTGCCGGCCACGCCCGAGGCCTTGCGTGAGCACCGCTGCCTGGTGTTCCGCTACCCGGTGGATGGACGCTTCCTGCGTTGGGGGTTCATGCGCGACGGGCTGCGGTTCGAGGCAGAGTTCGGTAGTGTCCTGATCAGCGACGACATCGATGCCCTGACCCAGATGGCGCTGCACGATGGCGGCATCACCCGCCTTGCCGAGTTCATCGTAAGGCCGCATCTGGATAACGGGGCGCTGGTGCCGTTGTTCGAATACAGCGATAGCGGCCAGGCCTATGCCCAGACCGAACCGATGGATATCTATCTGTGCCTGGCCGACCGCTTTGCCATGACCGCAAAAGTACAGGTGTTCATGGACTACCTGCGCGAATGCCTGGGCGATGACTGGCAGGTGAAGGTGTAAAAAAACCGCCACGAGGGCGGTTTTCATGTCACGCGTATGAATCAGAAGCGGTAGGTAAGGGATGCACCAATACCGTGAGCACTGTTCTCATACTTGGCCTGATAGGTGCCTTTCAGCGCCTGTTGTGTCGGCGAGCCGGACACATTGTTCACCTTGGTATCCTCTTCCCACAGATACGAGTAGGCAACATCGATGGTCATGTCGTCGTTCGGGCTCCAACCGGCACCAAAGCTGACAGCCTTGCGGTCGCCGGTAGGAATGCGCGGCGAGCGATCATGGTTGTTGGTGGGCGACTGGTCGACGGAGAAGCCTGCACGCAGGGTCCACTCCTTGTTCACCTTGTAGGCAGCACCAATGGCGTGTGCCCAGGTGTCATGCCAGTTTTGCTCTTCGGTGATGGTCTGCAGTGGGTAGCCCGCCGGTGCTTCGTTCTTGACAACGATGCTCTCCAGGCGGCTCCAGCGAGTCCAGGTGCTACCCGCATAGAGTGTCCACTGGTCATCCAGTTCATGGGTGATCGAGAAGTCCACCGATTCTGGCGTCTTTATTTTCAGGCTGGCGTCGAATTTGCCGTTCAGACCGAGGGCTGCAATCGGGTACGACACTCGCGTGTCGCCTTCAAGCTTGTAGTCGACCATCGAGTGATAGGTCAGGCCCAGGCGGGTACGGTCTGTAGCTTGTACGAGGACGCCAATGTTGTAACCGATCGCGGTGTCGTCGCCCTTGATCTTGATTTCGCCATCCGGCCCGTTCGGGCCCAGCAGCGCCTTGCTGGACAGATTCGAGCCCAGTTCACCCTTGATACGGTTGATGGTCGGACCGAAACCGATCGACACCTTGTCGTTGAAGGCATAGCTGATGGTTGGCTGGAAGGTGACGACCTCGACCTTGCTCTTCTTGCCCCAGTAGCGTGCCGCGTCGTCGCTGCCGTAGTCCGTGATCAGGCCGTATGGCACGTAAACGCCGAAACCGACGCTCCAGTGATCATCGATCGGTTTGACGTAATAGCCCATGGGTACACCCACGACCGGGACCATGTCGCCATCGGTTTCCCCCCCGAAATTGCTACCACGACCCGAAATATCAGTTTTGGCAATGACAGCCGCGCCACCCACGGTGACCTGTTCGCGCTTGAGGCGAGACATGCCCGCAGGGTTGCCATACACCGTGCTGGCATCTTCGGCAGAAGACGAACGTCCCGCAAACCCGGTTCCCATGCCGCTGATGCTTTGTTCGTTCAGCGCGAAACCTGCGGCGAGCAGTTGGCTGGAAGCAAGTGCAACGGCTACGCCGAGGGAGGCTTTGAGCATTACTTTTTTCATTATTAGAAAACTCCTTGGGATCTCCGGGGCGAAAAGCTACCAACAAATCACGCGCCGCGCTATAGCCTCAATCGCAGGAGATAGAGCGGTTTTGTAGGACAATCCGACCAAAATTCCCTTTTTTCCGGGCACGTTGTAGGACGCGTCTTAAGATGCCTGCGGCAATCTCTGATCTATGCAGGTATGCCAGGCGTGTGTGAAGTCGCGCAGGCGACCTTGAGGGTTGAAAATCTGTCGCCAGATTCGCGCAAGCGCAAGGAGGTCATCGGCGGCAGGCAGTGGCGTGGCCTGCTCTTCGATGAGCATCCAGGCAATCGCGGTTGAATAACGCAGGTTGACGGTGAGTTCCAGGTGCGGGCCGCCGAGGAAGGCGTGCTGGCTGGCCAGGCCGCGGACCAGGCTGGCCAGGTCGGGGTCACGGGCAAGATAGTCGTCCCAGATAGCCTGGTGACGGTGTTCGCCGATACGGTACAGACCGTGCCCACGACGGTCGTGCAAGGCCGACCCCAGGGCCGACTGGCTGGCGGCGATGCCAAGCAACAAGGCTTCGGCGCTGGCGCAGTGACGGTTCAGGTAGACCAGGGTGGGTCGGATCACATACTGACACAATTCATTCGCCGCGATACCCATGATGCCCTCGAGCAATTAAGGGCCGGACGGGCGCTGGAGCTTGGCAGCTGGTGAGTGATCAGGCCCGCCGGAAGCGGCAAGCACCGCTCGAGTTGAAGTGTAGTGTGATAATCGTGGTGTAAAGGGCTGTTTTTAAATCGATTGCTGCCTGACGTACTTGGCTATATACCTTAAGGCAATTACGCCACGAACGTTCAGGCAGGCTTGCGATGGCATGATTCAGCGCTTGAATACCGCAGCATTCGCCGCTCACGCGGTGAGCGACTGGCGGGTTCGGGCGATGACCGCCTGCAGCGGTTCACTGCGGCTGTACTGTTCGGGGTACAGGCGCTCGGTGTGGCAGGCGACGCCGTGTTCGTCTACCAGGGTGAAGCTGAAGCTGCCTTTGCGAGGGGCAACGATAAGGCACTTCAACGGCGAGAAGGCCTGGGAGAGGGTGCCAATGGCAGCCTGAATCTGATGATGAGTTTGCATATTGTTGGAGGTTCCTGCTTTAAACACGGGGGTTATGATCCGTGCATGATAGAAACGTTCCAGTGACGCCTTTATTAAGGGACGAACGAACCTGACTGGAACAGGGCAGCCAGAGGGAGCGCAATCAAAGGTGGGCGCGTGGGCTGACTGGTAGGTACTTCAGAGGGCAGGCAGCACGCCGGGGCCAAGGTTCTAGGCCGTCGGGGTGGGATCCTGATCAATCTGTCACGTGATTCGTGCTTGAACAGCGCTGGGCTAGCGAGTGAATCATCGAATGGGCCGGTCCTGGTTTCAGCAGCGCCACCCTTGGGAGGAGTGTGTCTGCAAGGACGCTTGAGGCCAGAATTGACTTTCAGCTTGGTACTAACGATGCGCACCTTAACGAAAATACAGGTGCTTGGCAAGGACTTCGTGCAAGTACAGGTTAGCCGCGCAGTATGGCGCGTATTTTCCCTGATGGGAAGGGGCTGCAAAAGGCCCGTATCCGGGCTGATGTACCGATTTCGTGCATTCAATTGAAGGTTTTTGGTGCACTTGTTCACATTTGAAGCAGCGCTTGCAACTGCCTTGCAGCATGCCATGACAGCCTCGCTAATGCCTTGACTGGCCGGTTAAGTCAATGAAAAAAAACACTATTTTTAGCTGGTGAAAAAATCGTCAGTTTGAGCGAAAGCCCCAATTCATAGGGGTTTGCGGGGGATGCCAGGGGGTTGTCCACCGAGTTATCCACAGGAACTGTGGATTGTCCCTGGCGCTTGCTCTAGGACGGGCGTGCCAGCAATACAGTGAACTGTCCGACAATCGACATGCTTCAGAAGGCCAGTTGGTCATCCACTTGAAAACGTCAAGAAAAGATCATTGAAAATTTTTTCAATCCTGCAGAAATCGGAAGGCCATGTCGCAAAAAAAAGGGTAGAGTGGCGCGCCTTTCGAGTTGCCAATCCTGTTGCTCATGAAGTTTCGCGGTAAACACCTCGCCAGCCCTGCTGCATCGACGCCTGCGCCTCCCCCCAAACGTTTCTCCCTCAAAGTGGCCTTGTGGCTGCTCGACAACCCGCGCCTGGGTGACAAGCCGCAGGTCAAGCACTTGGCCGGGCGCCTGTTGAAACAGCCGGCGCGTCAGGGTGTGGTAGTGGCGCAAAGCCGCCTGGGACAGATGTTGTGCCGTGATTGCGGCAACGCCCGTGACCGGCGTATTGGCCATGAACTGCTGCGCCAGGCGGCCCGCGCCGGTGATCGGCGCGCGCAACTGGAGTATGCGCGGCTGTGCCAGCACAACGAGCCGGAGCAGGCGCGGTACTGGCTGGAGCTGGCGGCGGGGCAGGGGTCGCAGGAAGCGCGGCGGCTTTTGCGGCAGTGGTTCCATGCCTGAGGTGTGTTGCCAGCACTGGCCTTTTCGCGGGTAAACCCGCTCCCACAGGAATAGCTATACCTCGGATACTGTGCAATCCCTGTAGGAGCGGGTTTACCCGCGAAGAGGCCTGAACAGGCAACACACCGCTCAGGCTGATAAGCTGCGATGCATTCATCCAGGATCATTCGGGGTAAGCATGACAGTGGATCTGGCCAGCATTCTGCTGGGCTTGGTGGCAGGTGCATTACCTTGCCTGGGTTGGGTCATGCAGGTGCAGCGTCGCCAGGGCACGCGGCAAGGCGAGCAGGCTTTGCTCGAAGAGCGCCTCAATGCTGCCCAGCTGGCTCTGGCCGGCATGCAGGCGCAACTGGACGCCAGCCGCGATGAAATAAGCGATCTCAGCGAAGCCAACACCGTCAAGCAGACCCAGCTGGCCGCCCAGGGCCGTGAGCTGGAACTGCTGCAGATCGACCGTGACAATGCCCGTGATGCCGCTCACGCCTGGAACCTCGAACGTGCCAACCGCGAAGCCGAACTGCGTCGCCTGGAGGCCCAGACCGCACGCCTGGACGCCGAACTGCGCGAGCAGCAGGAAAGCCACCAGCAGCGCCTGGAAGACCTGCAGGAAGCCCGCGACACCCTGCGCGCCCAGTTCGCTGACATGGCTACCAAGATCTTCGACGAGCGCGAGCAGCGCTTCGCCCAGACCAGCCAGCAGCATCTCGGCCAGTTGCTCGACCCGCTCAAGGAGCGCATCCAGGCTTTCGAAAAACGCGTGGAAGAGAGCTACCAGCAGGAAGCCCGCGAGCGCTTCTCGCTGGGCAAGGAGCTGGAGCGCCTGCAGCAACTCAACCTGCGCCTGTCCGACGAAGCCACCAACCTGACCCAGGCGCTGAAGGGCCAGAAAACCCAGGGCAACTGGGGTGAGCTGATCCTCGAACGGGTATTGGAGCATGCCGGCCTGGAAAAGGGCCGCGAATACCAGACCCAAGTCAGCTTGAAGAGCGCCGATGGCGAGCGCTTCCAGCCTGACGTTCTGATCATGCTGCCCGGCGACAAGCAGGTAGTGGTGGATGCCAAGGTCAGCCTCACCGCCTACCAGCAGTTCGTCGCCGGCAACGACGAGGCTGCGCTCAAGCAGCATGTGCAGTCGCTGCGCAGCCACGTCAAAGGCCTGTCGAGCAAGGACTACAACCGCCTCGAAGGCCTGCACAGCCTGGATTTCGTGCTGCTGTTCGTACCGATCGAGGCCGCCTTCTCGGCAGCCCTGCAGGCCGAGCCTAACCTGTTCCAGGAAGCCTTCGACCGGCAGATCGTGATCGTCAGCCCGACCACATTGCTGGCCACCTTGCGGGTGATCGACAGCCTGTGGAAGCAGGAACGCCAGGGCCAGAACGCCCGCGAGATTGCCGAACGTGCCGGCTGGCTGTACGACAAGTTCGTGCTGTTCATCCAGGACCTGGACGAGTTGGGCAGCCGCCTGCAGCAGGTGGACAAGGCCTATGCTGCCGCGCGTAACAAGCTATGCGAAGGGCGCGGCAACCTGGTCAGCCGCAGCGAACAGCTGAAGCTGCTGGGCGCCCGCGCCAGCAAGAGCCTGCCGGCCGACCTGCTGGAGCGGGCGCTGTCCGATGAGGCGTTGCCGGACGAAGCGCTTACTGAACCAGGCTCAGATGGCGATTGAGCATGGCACGCAGGGCCGCCGGCTTGACCGGCTTGGCCAGGTAGTCCAGGCCAGAGGCATGCACCATGGCGATGGTTTCCTTGCTGCCGTCAGCGCTGATCACCACGCCCGGCACCGGCTCGCCAAGGCGCGCGCGTAGCCAGCCCATCAGCCCGGTACCAGTTTCGCCGTCGTCCAGGTGGTAGTCCACCAGCGCCAGGTGCGGGCGCATGCCCTTGGCCAGCAGAGCTTCGCATTCGGCGCGGTTGCGCGCGGTCCACACCTGGCAACCCCAGCGGCTGAGCAGGCTGTTCATGCCGATCAGGATGCTGTCTTCGTTATCCACGCACAGTACCTGCAGCCCGGCCAGTGGCTGGCCGCCCTGTTCCACCGGGGCGGCGGGCGCCGGTGCGGCCTGGTGGGCAATTGGTACGCTGACGCGGAACACCGTGCCCTTGCCCGGCCACGAGCGCACTTCCAGCTTGTGCCCCAGCACCCGGCACAGGCCGTCGGCGATCGCCAGGCCCAGGCCCAGGCCCTTCTCGGCGCGGGTCTGGTGGCTGTCCAGGCGCTTGAACTCCTGGAAGATCACCTGCAGCTTGTCGTCGGCGATGCCGGGGCCGCGGTCCCACACTTCAAGCCACAACTGTTCACCCTGGCGCCGTGCGCCCAGCAGGATCGGGCTCTTGCCGTAGCGCAGGGCGTTGGTCAGGAAGTTCTGCAGCACCCGGCGCAGCAGCTTCATGTCACTGTCCACCCGCAGGCGGCTGCCGCGCAGGCGGAATTTCAGGCCCTTCTCGGCGGCCAGCACCTTGAATTCGGCACCCAGGGTGTCGAACAGCTCGTTGAGGGCAAAGGGTTTGGCATCCGGGGTAATCTTGCCGTTTTCAAGGCGTGAGATGTCCAGCAGGTCGCTGATCAGCTCTTCGGCCGAGCGCAGCGAACTGTCCATGTGCTGCACCAGCTGCCGGGCCTCTTCATTCATGCCCTCGGCCTGTTGCGACAAGGCGGCGGAGAACAGCCGGGCCGCGTTCAGCGGCTGCATCAGGTCATGGCTGACCGCAGCCAGGAAACGGGTCTTGGACTGGCTCACCGCTTCGGCACGGCTCTTGGCTTCGGACAACGCCTGGTTAAGTTGCGACAGCTCCTGGGTGCGTTCCGCCACCCGTTGCTCCAGGCGTTCGTTGGCATCGCGCAGGGCCTGCTCGGCCTCACGGAACGGGGTGATGTCGGTGAAGCTCATGACGAAACCGCCGCCCGGCATCGGGTTGCCGATCAGCTCGATCACCCGGCCATTGGGGAACAAGCGCTCGGAGGAGTGCGCACGGCCCTGACGCATCCAGTGCAGGCGCCGCGCCACGTGCACCTGCGCCTCGCCCGGGCCGCACAGGCCACGCTCGGCGTTGTAGCGGATGATGTCGGCGATCGGCCGGCCCACGCTGATCAGCCCGTCGGGGTAGTTGAACAGTTCCAGGTAACGGCGGTTCCAGGCCACCAGGTGCAGGTTCTGGTCGACCACGCTGATGCCCTGGTTGATGTTCTCGATGGCCCCTTGCAGCAGGGCGCGGTTGAACTGCAGCACCTCGCTGGCTTCGTCGGCGATACGCACCACGTCTTCCAGCTGCATGTCGCGGCCTTCGATGGCGGCCTTGACCACGGCGCGGGTCGACGACGTGCCGAGTACGCCGGCCAGCAGGCGTTCGGTATGTTCGATCCAGTCGCCGTCGGCGTTCTGGTTGGGGTTGAAGCCCTTGCCCTGGCGGTAGGCGAAGCGGATGAAGCTCTGCCGGGCGCGTTCTTCACCAACGAAGCGCGAGGCCAGGGTCAGCAGGTCGTCGATCTGCACCGCCAGCAGCGGCTTGCTGCTGGGCCTGGCGCTAGTCTGCTGGCCGATGAAGCGGCCGGCCTGCCAATGCTCGGAAACTCGCGTGCGCGAAAGCACGGAAACCCAGGCGAACAGCGTGAAGTTACCCGCCAGCGACAGCACCACGCCTTGGGTCAGCGGGCTGATCGGCAGGTTTAGCGGATTGCCGTGCAGCCACGCCAACCCCGGAAACAGCTGCAGCGACCATCCCAGGCTGTGCGCCGCGATCGGCAGGACGAGGGTGTAGAACCAAAGGAAGATACCTGCAGCCAGGCCGGCGAACACGCCGCGGCGGTTGGCCTGCTTCCAGTACAGCGCACCGAGCATGGCCGGGGTCAGCTGGGTTACGGCGGCAAAGGCGATCTGGCCGATGGTCGCCAGGCTGGCGGTGGAACCCAGCAGGCGGTAGCTGACATACGCCAGCAGCAGGATCACCACGATGGTCACCCGGCGTACCGAGAGCATCCAGTGGCGGAATGCCTCGAACGGCCGCTCGGCGTTGGTACGGCGCAGCAGCCAGGGCAGCAGCATGTCGTTGGAGACCATGGTCGACAGCGCCACGGCCTCGACGATGACCATGCCCGTGGCCGCCGATGCACCACCGATGAATGCCAGCAGGGCCAGGCTCGGGTGTGCCTCGGCCAGAGGAAGGCTGATGACGAACGAATCGGAGATCACCGTGCCCGGCAGCAGCATCTGCCCGGCCAGGGCGATCGGCACCACGAACAATGCGGCGAGCGCCAGGTACATCGGGAATACCCAGCGCGCCAGGCGCATGTCCTGGGGTTCGATGTTCTCCACCACGGTAACGTGGAATTGCCGTGGCAGGCAGATGATCGCCATCATCGCCACGGCGGTCTGCACCACCATCGACGGCCAATTGATGGTCTCCTGCCAATAGTCCTGAAGGTGGATCGACTGGCGGGCCTGGCTGAACAGGTCGTCGAAGCCGTCATACAGGTTGAAGACGACGAAGATGCCCACGGCGAGGAAGGCCAGCAGCTTGATCAGTGATTCGAAGGCAATCGCCAGGACCATGCCACGGTGGTGTTCGGTCACGTCCAGGCTGCGGGTACCGAAGACGATGGCGAACAGCGCCAGCACCAGCGAAACAACCAGTGCGGTGTCCTGTACGCGGGTGCCGGTGGCGTCGGCGTTGGCGCCGATCAGCAGGTTCACGCCCAGCACGATGCCCTTGAGTTGCAAGGCGATGTACGGCAGCACGCCTACCAGGCAGATGAGCGCCACGACCACCGCCAGGGACTGCGACTTGCCATAGCGCGCGGCGATGAAGTCGGCGATCGAGGTGATGTTCTGTTGCTTGCTGATCAGCACCATCTTCTGCAGCACCCAGGGCGCGAAGATCAGCAGCAGCACCGGGCCCAGGTAAATCGGCAGGAATGCCCAGAGCTGTTCGGCGGCCTGGCCGACCGCGCCGAAGAAGGTCCAGCTGGTGCAGTAAACGGCCAGCGACAGGCTGTACACCCAGGCACGCAGCTTCGGCGGCAACGGCGTGCTGCGGCGGTCGCCGTAGAAGGCGATGGCGAACATGATGGCCATATAGGCCAGGGCGACCACGGCGATCAGCCCGCTGGACAACGACATGAAGACTCCGAAGCAAAAAGATAACGCGGTCCCGATCAATCAGTCTGGCACGCAGGTGCCGCTTCGTCAGCGCAGACGATGGTCGCAGTGGCAGGTGGTCGCAGGGTTCTCTTTAACCTGTGCCGGCCCTTTCGCGGGTGAACCCGCTCCCACAGCTACTGCACAGGCTTCGAAAGCGGCGCTGTCCTGTGGGAGCGGGTTCACCCGCGAAGAGGCCAGCAGAGCAGACATCATCCTTTGCGGGTACCCAGCCAATAAAACAACCCCGCCAGTATCACCGACAACACCAGCAGGTAGAAGATCGCCCCCGGCCACTTATGTACCAGGGCAAACCCCACCATCACCGGCCCCAGCGCCGCACCGAGGTTGGACAGGTTCTGCGCGCCGTAATACACCCCACGCAAGTGCTCCGGCGCGATCAGGTCGATGAACATGTACTCGGCCGGGATCACGATGATCTCGCCCAGGGTGAACACCAGCATCGCCAGGCACCACGCCAGCGCCGAACCGGCCAGGGCAAAGCCCAGCAGCCCGGCGATGAACAGGCCCATGCCGGCCAGCAGCCAGGGCATCAGGCGCTGGCGGCTGATGCGGCGGCCGATCAGGTACTGCAGGGCAATCACCGTCACCGCGTTGGTGGTCACCAGGTAACCGATCAGGCGCGCCGCCTCGGCCGGGCTGCTGGTTATCACCAGGTACTGCGACAGGTAGGCAGTGAACTGGCCGAATACTACCGCGCTCAGTACCCCGCCCAGGGTGAAGCATACCAGCCGTCGGTCACGGGCCAGACCCAGCGCCACCTGGCCAAAGCCGACCCCGGGCTTGTCCGGCGCACTGGCCTGCAGGTCGCGGTCCCCCAGGCGCCAGTAGGCCAGGCACATACCCAGGCCGAGCAGGGCGGAGGCAATGAACGGCATGTGGTCGTTCAGTTCCAGCATGGCCACGCCCAGCAGCGGGCCGGCGGCGTAGCCGACGTTGCTGAGGGTGTACTTGATGGCGAATACTTCGGCCCGTTCCTCCACCGGCAGCAAGGCGCAGAAGCCCGCCTTGGCAGCGATGTCGACCACTGCCAGGGCCAGGTTGATCAGTACCAGGCAGATAAAGAACAGCAGCGCCGAGTTGCTGGCGACCGCGCCGACGAAAGCCAGGGCAAACAGCAGGGTGCTGGCGCTGACCAGGGTGTGGTTGCGCAAGGTATCCACAAGGTGGCCGCCATACAGGCTCAGCAGCGAGGCGATGATCAGCGCACCACCGATCAGCAGGCCGATCTGGCTGATCGGCAGCTGGAAGTTGTCAGCCAGGTACACCACCAGGTAGGGCAGGGTAAGGGCACGGGCGACGGTGAGGGTGAAGGTGGTGCCGAGCAGCAGGCGCACACTGTGCGGGTAGCGTTTTATGGCGGCGAGCATTACACATCCTTGTTGTTCTGTTTTGCCGGGGGCCAGCATATGCCAACAGAGGCCTGCTGCGCAGGCCTTTCGCGGCCACACCCGCTATCACATGCCCTCAAGGCATGTGATATCCCTGTGGGAGCGGGCGTGCCCGCGAAAGGGCCGGTACAGCCCTCCAAAATCCTTGAGCGCTTGCCAGTCAGTGCATTTCCCATGCAGATTTGTGGCTTGTCGCGCCCTGCGCGCCTCCAATTGAAAAGCCCTCAGGACCAAGGACGATGAGTCACTCCTCGCAATTCACCTTGCTCGGCAAGCGGCGTTTCCTGCCGTTTTTCATCACCCAGTCGCTGGGTGCCTTCAACGACAACCTGTTCAAGCAGTCGCTGATCCTGGCGATCCTGTTCAAGCTCAGCCTGGGCGACGGCGACCGTTCCATCTGGGTCAACCTGTGCGCCCTGCTGTTCATCCTGCCGTTCTTCCTGTTCTCTGCGCTGGGCGGGCAGTTTGGCGAGAAGTTCGCCAAGGATGCGCTGATCCGGGCCATCAAGCTGGCCGAGATCGCGATCATGGCGATAGGCGCGCTCGGTTTCATCACCAACCACCTGGCGCTGATGCTGGTGGCGCTGTTCGGCATGGGAACCCACTCGGCGCTGTTCGGCCCGGTGAAGTACTCGATCCTGCCGCAGGCCCTGCGCGAGGAAGAGCTGGTCGGCGGCAACGGGCTGGTGGAAACCGGTACCTTCCTGGCCATCCTCGCCGGCACCATCGGCGCCGGGGTGATGATGTCGGCCGACAGCTATGCCACCGTGGTGGCTGGTGGCGTGGTCGGCACTGCCGTGCTCGGTTACCTGGCCAGCCGCTGGATCCCGCGGGCCGCTGCCGCTTCACCGCAAATGCTGCTGGACTGGAACATCTTCAGGCAGTCGTGGGCGATCCTGCGCATGGGCCTGGGGCAGCCGCCGGCGGTGTCGCGCTCGATCGTCGGCAACTCGTGGTTCTGGTTCGTCGGTGCCATCTACCTCACGCAGATCCCGGCCTACGCCAAGGACTGGCTGCACGGTGACGGCACGGTGGTGACACTGGTGCTGACCCTGTTCTCGGTGGGGATTGCCTTGGGTTCGCTGCTGTGCGAGCGGCTCAGCGGGCGCAAGGTGGAAATCGGCCTGGTGCCGTTCGGCTCGTTCGGGCTGAGCCTGTTCGGCCTGCTTTGGTGGTGGCACTCCGGCGATGTGCCGGCTGCGGCGGCACCGCACGACTGGCTGGCGCTGTTGGGCATGGGCCAGGCCTGGTGGATCCTGCTGTCTATCGTCGGCCTTGGGGTGTTCGGCGGCTTCTATATCGTACCGCTGTATGCACTAATCCAGGCCCGCACCGCCGAAGACCAGCGCGCCCGGGTGATCGCGGCCAACAACATCCTCAATGCCCTGTTCATGGTGGTGTCGGCAGTGCTCACCATCATCCTGCTGGGCCTGGCCAAGCTGACCATCCCGCAACTGTTCCTGGTGGTGTCGCTGCTCAATATCGCGGTCAACGCCTATATCTTCAGGATCGTGCCCGAGTTCACCATGCGCTTCCTGATCTGGCTGCTCAGCCATTCGATGTACCGCGTGCAGCACCGCGACCTCGAGCGCATCCCCGACGAAGGCGCGGCGCTGCTGGTTTGCAACCACGTGTCGTTCGTCGATGCGCTGCTGCTGGGAGGGGCGATTCGCCGGCCGATACGCTTCGTCATGTACTATAAGATCTACAACCTGCCGGTACTCAACTTCGTGTTCCGCACCGCAGGCGCCATCCCGATTGCCGGGCGCAACGAAGACCTGGCCATCTACGAACGTGCTTTCGCGCGCATTGCCGAGTACCTGGCCGATGGCGAGTTGGTATGCATCTTCCCTGAAGGCAAGCTGACCGGGGATGGCGAAATCGACGTGTTCAAGGGCGGCGTCAACCGCATCCTCGAAGAAACCCCGGTGCCGGTCATTCCGTTGGCCTTGCAGGGGCTGTGGGGCAGCTTCTTCAGCCGTGACCCGGCCAAGGGCTTTTTCAAGCGCCTGTGGTCGCGGGTGACCATCGTGGCAGGCGCCGCCATCCCGGTGGAGGCGGCGCAGCCAGAAGCCTTGCGTGAGCAGGTCAGCCGCCTGCGCGGCAACCTGCGCTAGGGAAGGGCGTCAGCTGGCGCTGACTTTCAGGCCGACCAGGCCGGTAATGATCAGCGCCACGCTGACCAGGCGTACCAGGGCCATGGACTCGCCGAACAGGATGATGCCGGCGATCACCGTGCCGACGGCGCCGACGCCGGTCCAGATGGCATAGGCGGTGCCCAGCGGCAGCTCTTTCATGGCCAGGCCCAGCAGACCCAGGCTGATGGCCATGGCGGCGACAGTGAGGATGGTGGGCAGTGGCTTGCTGAAGCCGTCGGTGTATTTCAGGCCGACGGCCCAGCCGACCTCGAACAGGCCGGCGAAGAACAGGATGATCCAGGACATGGTGCGTCTCCATCGTTGTGAATGATGGGGCCGTCCCCGGAATGGTCACGCGGTGCGTCGTGAG
The DNA here is from genome assembly GCF_023093815.1 of Pseudomonas sp. PNPG3. Taxonomy (NCBI): domain Bacteria; kingdom Pseudomonadati; phylum Pseudomonadota; class Gammaproteobacteria; order Pseudomonadales; family Pseudomonadaceae; genus Pseudomonas; species Pseudomonas sp. PNPG3. The sequence continues at coordinate 12,783 of NZ_JALLKV010000067.1, read as the reverse complement.
GTCGTCCTCACAGTGGGTGCCATGGTGCACATATGCAGCGCTCTGGGCAAGCCTGCGCGGGCCTCTTCGCGGGTAAACCCGCTCCTACAGGGTTCTCCACAATTTTCAGACCTGTGCAGTACCTGTGGGAGCGGGTTTACCCGCGAAGGGGCCAGTGCAGGCAACATCAATGCCTGGCCGGCTCCCCACCTTCGGCTTCTGCCACAGGTTCCCCCATGCGCCGGAACCAGGTAGACAGCAGCGCCCCGGAAATATTGTGCCAAACGCTGAACAACGCACTCGGCACCGCAGCCAGCGGCGAAAAATGCGCCGCCGCCAGTGCCGCGCCCAGCCCGGAGTTCTGCATGCCCACCTCCAGCGCCAGCGACTTGCGCTGTGCCAGCGGCAGCTTGCACAGCCTGCCGGTCAGGTACCCCAGCAAGTAGCCGAAGCTGTTGTGCAATATCACCACCGCCATGATCAGCAGCCCTGACTCGGCGATCTTCGCCTGGCTGGCCGCCACCACCGCGCACACGATCATCACGATACTCACCACCGACACCAGCGGCAGTACCTGCACCGCCGCCTGCACCCGCGCGCCAAGCAGCCGCTGGGCCAGTACGCCGAGCACGATCGGCAGCATCACCAGCTGCAGGATCGACCAGAACATGTCCATGAAGGACACCGGCAGCCAGGCCGAGGCCAGGAACCAGATCAGCGCCGGGGTCAGCAGCGGGGCGAGCAGGGTGGTGACCGCAGCGATGGCCACCGCCAGCGCCAGGTCGCCACGGGACAGCCAGACCATCACGTTCGACGCCGTGCCGCTCGGGCAGCAGCCAACCAGGATCACGCCCACGGCGATTTCCGGCGGCAGGTGGAACAGCTGGCACAGCAGCGAGGCCATGCCCGGCATGATCACGAAGTGCGCGACCACCCCCAGCATCACCCGCCAGGGCTGGCGGGCGAGGGCGGCGAAGTCATCGAGCCTGAGGGTGAGGCCCATGCCGAACATCACCAGGCCCAGCAGCGGCACGATGGCCACCTTCAGGGCGATGAACCATTGCGGTTGCAGGAAGGCCAGTACGGCGAACACCAGCACCCACAGGGCGAAGGTATTGCCGACGAAGCGGCTTAGGGTGGCGAGGGCACGCATGGGGGCAATTCCTTTTCTGTTTATAGCGTTTTTGATTTCACTGGCCCTTTCGCGGCGGTTCGACGCCTCGATGAACCCGCTCCCACAGGTACTGCACAAGACTCGAAGCCTGTGCGGTTCCTGTGGGAGCGGGTTCATCGAGGCGTCGAACCGCCGCGAAAGGGCCGGCACTGCCAAAAATCGCTTCAAGGCCAGCACCGGCATTTCAAAACCAGTCAGACCCCTTGCGGAATCTCTTCTCCACCCAGCGCCTCGAACAGCACCGGCAGGAATTCGGCAAAGGTCATCATCATCAGTTGGAAGCTGGCATCGAACTGTTGCGCAGCCTCATCGCCACCATCCTGTTCGGCCTGCTCCTGCAGCAGCTCTTCGAACTTCAGGCGCTTGATCACCATCTTGTCATCCAGAATGAACGACAGCTTGTCCTGCCAGGCCAGGGCCAGCTGGGTGACCACCTTGCCAGTGCTCAGGTGCAGCTGAATTTCCTCGCCGGTCAGGTCCTGGCGCTTGCAGCGCACGATGCCGCCGTCTTCGGCAGTGTCGCGCAGTTCGCACTCGTCCAGCACATAGAAGCCTTCGGCAGCTTCCTGCGACTTGACCCACTCGGTCATGGTGGCAACCGGTGCGATTTTCACGGTGGCCGGGCGCACCGGCAGCGAGCCCATCACTTCACGCAAGGTCGACAGCAGGTCTTCGGCACGCTTGGCGCTGGCCGAGTTGACCAGGATCACGCCCAGGCGCGGGGCGATGGCGGCGAAGATCATCGAGCGGCGGATGAACGCGCGCGGCAGGAAGGCCTGGATGATCTCGTCCTTGATCTGGTCGCGTTCCTTTTTATAGACCTTGCGCATCTGCTCGGTCTCGATCTCTTCGACCTTTTCCTTCACCGCGTCGTTGACCACGCTGCTGGGCAGGATGCGTTCTTCCTTGCGCGCGGCAATCAGCAGGTACTCGCCGCTGACATGCACCAGGGGAGCGTCTTCGCCCTTGCCGAATGGCGCGACGAAACCATAGGTGGTCAGCTCCTGGCTGGCGCAGGGGCGGGCCGGCTTGCTGGCCAGGGCCGCTTCCAGCGCTTCAGGCTCGAACGGGACTTCCTGGGTCAGACGGTAGGTCAGCAGGTTCTTGAACCACATGAGGGGCAATCTCTCCTTAATGCATAAGGCGGGCATTATTCTCCGAGCGGTGCTCTCAGGCCAACCCTGTCGGAGTGCCAGTAGCTGTAGCTGAATGTAAAGATGCACGTGGCAACGCTAGGTCTTTGAAAGGCCTGAGGTTTTTTTTGAAAAAAGTTAAAAAAGTGCTTGCCAGGGTACGGGGCCGTCCGTAGAATGCGCGCCACACCGAGACGAAGGGTGATTAGCTCAGCCGGGAGAGCATCTGCCTTACAAGCAGAGGGTCGGCGGTTCGATCCCGTCATCACCCACCACTCGATGTTTAGCGCAGCGGTAGTTCAGTCGGTTAGAATACCGGCCTGTCACGCCGGGGGTCGCGGGTTCGAGTCCCGTCCGCTGCGCCATATTTCACTTCCAGGGCCTACTGAACACCCGGAAGTAACAAGGAAAGCGACCTCAGGGTCGCTTTTTTTGTGCCTGCGATTTGGTGTTTTCGCGAATTTTGCAAAAAGTTCGATAAGTGCTTGCCAGAGCGCGAAGTCGCCCGTAGAATGCGCGCCACACCGAGAGACATGGGTGATTAGCTCAGCCGGGAGAGCATCTGCCTTACAAGCAGAGGGTCGGCGGTTCGATCCCGTCATCACCCACCACTCGATGTTTAGCGCAGCGGTAGTTCAGTCGGTTAGAATACCGGCCTGTCACGCCGGGGGTCGCGGGTTCGAGTCCCGTCCGCTGCGCCATATTCCACTTCCAGGGCCTACTGAACACCCGGAAGTAACAGAGAAAGCGACCTTAGGGTCGCTTTTTTTGTTTCTGCAAAAAACCATCAGGCACTGCCTGGCCCCTGTGGGAGCGGGTTTACCCGCGAAGGATGCGACACGGTGCATGGCACCGGCGTTGCCGGTGTTCGCGGGTGAACCCGCTCCCACAGAGGATCTGTAGCAATTTCAGCGGCGACGCTCTTCTTCCCGTAAGGTCAGCACCTCGACCCCATCCTCGGTCACCGCCACGGTATGCTCCCACTGCGCCGACAAGCTGTGGTCGCGGGTAATCACTGTCCAGCCGTCCTTCAGCGTGCGCGTCCCGCGTCCGCCCTGGTTGATCATCGGTTCGATGGTAAACACCATCCCCGGCTTCAACTTCAGGCCCATCCCGCGCTGGCCAATGTGCAGCACCTCGGGCCCTTCATGCATCTGTTGGCCAATGCCATGCCCGCAATACTCACGTACGACGCTGTAGCCCGCCGCTTCGGCATGGGTCTGGATGGCATGGCCAATATCACCCAGCGTAGCCCCGGGGCGTACCTGTTCGATGCCTTTCCATAGCGCGTCATAGGTGGTGTCGACCAGGCGCTGCGCCTCATCGCTGATCGGCCCGATGCTGTACATCTTTGACGAGTCGGCGATATAGCCGCCTTGTTCCAGAGTGATGTCGACGTTGATGATCGAGCCTTCCTTCAGCACTTCATCGACCTTGGGCATGCCATGGCACACCACATGGTCCACCGAGGTGTTGAGCGAATAGGGGAAACCATACTGGCCCTTGCTCGCCGGGCGGGCCTTGAGCGTGCCGACGATGAACGCCTCGGCGCGGTCGTTGATCTGCATGGTGGTCACGCCGGGGCGGATGAAGCTGTCGAGGTCGGCGAACACCTGGGCAAGCAGCTGGCCGGCGCGGCGCATCAGGTCGAGTTGGGCGGGGGTCTTGATAATCACCTGGGACATGGGGGGAGGGCAGTGGCTCATGCTGGAATGTGCCCCAGCATAGCGCCATGGGGTGCGGGGTTGCCATCGCATGGTGCACTCCTGTGCCGGCCC
>NZ_JALLKV010000067.1:0-8619 GCF_023093815.1 Pseudomonas sp. PNPG3 | reverse complement strand
GGCCCATTAATTGCTGATCTACCGCTACCCAGGGCTATCAACGTCGACAGCCCACAAAACTTCACGACAAAGGCGCCGTGTTGCCCCGCTTGCCCAGCAAGCAGGGGCAGCCGGCGCCTTTTTGCGTTCCCTACAGGAGCCCGCCCATGGCCAACAGCGAAGTACGCAGCGTCTGCCCCTACTGCGGCGTCGGTTGCGGCATCGTCATGAGCGTCGCCGATGGCAAGGTCGGCAAGATCAGCGGCGACAAGCAGCACCCCAGCAACTTCGGCCGCCTGTGCACCAAAGGTCTCACCGCACACCTGCCGCTGACTGCTGCCGGGCGCATGGAGGATGCCTATGTGCGCCAGCAGCGCAGCCAGCAGCCAGCGCGTACCGGCATCGACCAGGCCATCGCCGCAGCCGCCGGTCGCTTGCGCGGCATCATCGACCAGCACGGCCCCGACGCCGTGGCGCTTTACGTGTCCGGGCAGATGTCGCTGGAGGCCCAGTACCTGGCCAACAAGCTGGCCAAGGGCTTTATCCGCACCCGCCACATCGAGTCCAACTCGCGCCTGTGCATGGCCAGTGCCGGCAGCGGCTACAAGCTGTCGCTCGGTGCCGATGGCCCGCCCGGCAGCTACCAGGACTTCGAGCACGCCGACGTATTCCTGGTGATCGGCGCCAACATGGCCGACTGTCACCCGATCCTGTTCCTGCGCCTGCTCGACCGGGTCAAGGCGGGGGCCAAGCTGATCGTCGTCGACCCGCGGCGCAGTGCCACCGCCGACAAGGCCGACCTGTTCCTGCAGGTGCGCCCCGGCAGCGACATGGCCTTGCTCAACGGCCTGTTGCACCTGCTGCTGCGTAACGGCCACACCGACCCTGATTTCATCGCCCGCCATACCGAAGGCTGGGATGAACTGCCGGCCTTTCTCGATGACTACACCCCTGACCACGTGGCCGCCATCACCGGGTTGGCCGAGGCCGACATCATCAAGGCCGCCGAATGGATCGGCAGTGCCCGCAACTGGATGAGTTGCTGGACCATGGGCCTGAACCAGAGCATCCATGGTACCTGGCACACCAATGCGATCTGCAACCTGCACCTGGCCACGGGCGCGATCTGCCGCCCGGGCAGCGGCCCGTTCTCGTTGACCGGCCAACCCAATGCCATGGGCGGACGCGAGATGGGCTACATGGGCCCCGGCCTGCCAGGCCAGCGCTCGGCGCTGGTAGCGCAGGACCGTGCCTTCGTCGAGCAACAGTGGCAACTGGCCCCGGGCAGCCTGCGCAGCGAAGGCGGCGAGGGCACGGTGGCGCTGTTCGAGCAGATGAAAAGCGGCGTGGTAAAAGCCTGCTGGGTCATCTGCAGCAACCCGGTGGCCAGTGTCGCCAACCGCCAGCAGGTGATCGACGGCCTGCGCCAGGCTGAACTGGTGATTACCCAGGATGCCTTCCTCGACACCGAGACCAACCGCTACGCCGACATCCTGCTACCAGCTGCGCTGTGGGCCGAAGGCGAGGGCGTGATGATCAACAGCGAGCGCAACCTCACCCTCATGCCACGTGCCGTCGAACCGCCCGGGCAGAGCCTGCCGGACTGGCAGATCATCGCCCGGGTCGCCTGCGCCATGGGCTATGCCGACGCCTTCGACTACCCCGATGCCGAGGCGGTGTACGAGGAGATCCGCCGCTTTCACAACCCAACCACCGGCTACGACCTGCGGGGCATCGGCTATGCCGAACTGCGCGAGCAGCCGCACCAGTGGCCCTGCGCCCCGGGCAACAACAACCCGCGAAGCCCGCTGCGCTACCACAACGACGGCAGCAGCCAGACGCTGTTGCGCGATGCACAGGGCGAGCGCCCGGTGTTGGCCTTCCCGACCGCCAGCGGCAAGGCCCGCTTCTTCGCCCGGCCCTGGTTGCCGGCGGCGGAGTTGCCGGATGGCAATTACCCCATGGTGCTGAATACCGGCCGCGTGCAGCACCAGTGGCACACCCTGACCAAGACCGGCAAGGTACCGGCGCTGAACAAGCTGGAGCCCGGCCCCTTCGTGGAAATCCACTGCGACGATGCTGCCCGGCTGGGCATCGCCGAAAAGGACCTGGTGGCCATTCGCTCGCGCCGCGGGCAGGCCGTGCTACCCGCGCGAATCAGCGACCGGGTCATGCCTGGCAACTGCTTTGCCCCGTTTCACTGGAATGACCTGATCGGCGAGCAACTGGCGATCAACGCCGTGACCTGCGATGCGGTCGACCCGCTGTCGCTGCAGCCGGCGTTCAAGCATTGTGCCGTGACCCTGGAGCGGGTCGCCGGTGAGCGCATCGAAGCCCTTGATCTGAACACTGCCAATCCGGAGCCTGCCCGCATGCCGACCGCCACCCTGTCCCGTCTGCTTGGCCTGGACACCCTGCCAGCTCCGGTGCTGGCCGAGGAAGAGCGCCATTACCTGCAAGGCTTTCTGCTGGGCCTGGACCAGGCCCGCGCCGAGGGCGTGCCCTGTCTGCCGGCCAGTGCGCCGCTGGCCGCCAACCGCCGGTTGTTCGTCGATGGCTTGCTGGCCGGGCTGTTCGCCCAGCCGGCGGTGCTGCCCGATGCGGCGTTGATGGCACCACGGCACCAGGTGCTGTGGGCTTCGCAAACCGGCAACGGCGAGCTGTTGGCCGAACGCTGTGCCGAGCGCCTGCGCGGTGCCGGCCTCGACGTGCAGCTCAGCTGCATGGAAGCGGTCAGCCCGCGCCAGCTGCAGGGCGTCGCCAGCGTGGTGCTGATCGCCAGCACCTTTGGCGATGGTGACGCGCCCGACAGCGCAGCGGCATTCTGGCAAGCCTTGCAGGGCGAGGAGGGCGCCCACTGCGCCGAACTGCCTTTTGCCGTGCTGGCCCTGGGCGACTCCAGTTACGACCAGTTCTGCGGCTTTGGCCGCAAACTCGACCAACGCCTGGCCGAGCTGGGCGGGCGGCGCCTGCTGCAGCGGGTGGACTGCGAGCCGGACTTCGACGACGCCTTCGCCGCCTGGCTGGATGCGCTGCTGCCCACGCTAAGCAGCGCTGCTGCACCGCAACCGGTCACCGAGCCTGCGCCCGTGGCGGCCTATGGCAAGCAGCAACCCTGGGCTGCCACCTTGCTGGAAAACCGCCTGCTGAACGGCCCGGGTGCTACCAAGGAAACCCGTCAACTGGTGTTCGACCTCAGCGGCAGCGGCTTCACCTATGCCGCCGGTGATGCCCTGGGCGTGTGGCCGCGCAACTGTCCCGCCCTGGTCGATGAGCTGCTGGCGCTGATACAGCTCGATGGCCAGACCATGGTCGAGCTGAAAGGCCAGCCCGCCATGCCGCTGACCGAAGCCCTGCAAGCGCACCTGGAAATCGCCAAGGTCACCACGCAGCAGCTGCAGGCCTTCGCCGGCAATGCCCCGGACCTGCAGCGCCTGCTGCAGCCCGAGTGCAAGGCCGAGCTGCAGGACTGGTTGTGGGGGCGGCAACTGGTCGATGTGCTGCGCGCCTTCCCCCAGCAACTGCCGCTGGCCAGCTGGCTGGAGCTGCTCAAGCCGTTGCAGCCGCGCCTGTACTCGATCAGCTCCAGCCCGCTGGCGCACCCGCAGCAGGTGCACCTGACCGTTTCCACGGTGCGCTATGGCGCGCGCAAAGGGGTGTGTTCAAGCTTCCTTGCCGACCGTGCGCAGGCGCTGAAGGTAGCCATCTTCCCGCAAGTGTCGAAGCACTTTCGCCTGCCCGAGGACGACAGCGTGCCGGTGATCATGGTCGGTCCCGGCACCGGCATTGCGCCGTTCAGGGCCTTCCTCGAAGAACGAGAGGCACGTGGGGCGAAAGGGGCTAACTGGCTGTTCTTTGGCGAGCAGTATGCGGCCACCGATTTCTATTACCAGGAGCAGCTACAGGCTTGGCAGGCTGCAGGGCACTTGCGTCTGGACACGGCGTTTTCACGCGACCAGGCCGAGAAGGTCTATGTGCAGCAGCGCATGCTCGAACAGGGCGCGCAGTTGTGGCAGTGGCTGGAGGCGGGCGCGTACTTCTATGTGTGTGGCGATGCGCAGCGCATGGCCAAGGATGTGGATGCGGCGTTGCGGGCGATCGTGGCCGAGCATGGCGGCATGGATGCCGCGGTGGCTGCGGCTTATGTCGAAGCGCTGGGCAGGGCCAAGCGGTATCGGCGGGATGTTTATTGATGTGCACCGGGATGGGGTGTTGTGCACTGCGAATGTGCATGACCTGTGCCGGCCTCTTCGCGGGTAAACCCGCTCCCACAGGTACTGCACCGGTCTGAAAATTGTGGAGATCCCTGTGGGAGCGGGTTTACCCGCGAAGAGGCCGGCACAGGCAACCCAGTTGGCACACTCCCTGCTTTACCCTAGTTACAACAAAGCCCACTGATCAACGGCGATCAACCCGGGCCCCCTACCGTGATGAATACAGGCAAAGGCGCCTGGAGCTTCGGCTCCAGGCGCTTTTTTTTTTTATCGAGGATCGGCTTATGAAGGCAACAGCGAGCAGCGGGCAACGAGAGCGACTGGTCATCGTCGGCAACGGCATGGTCGGCCACCATTGCGTCGAACAACTGGTCAGCCGCGGCGCCTTGCAGCGCTTCGAAGTGCATGTGTTCGGCGAAGAGCGCCAGCGTGCCTACGACCGCGTGCACCTGTCCGAGTACTTCGGCGGCAGCTGTGCCGAAACCCTGGCTCTGTGCGGGCAGGACTTCTACGGCGCCAACGGTGTGCACCTGCACCTCGGTGAAGCGGTGCTGGAAATCGACCGTGAGCACGCCGAAGTGGTTACCGCCGAGGGCCGTTACGGCTACGACCAATTGGTGCTGGCCACGGGTTCCTATCCCTTCGTGCCACCGATCGAAGGTTCCAGCGGCAATGCCCGCCTGGTCTACCGCACCCTTGACGACCTCGACGGCATCCGCGCTGCCGCAGCCAGTGCCCGACGTGGCGTGGTAGTGGGCGGTGGCTTGCTTGGCCTGGAAGCAGCCAACGCTCTCAAGTCGCTGGGCCTGGAAGCCCACGTGGTGGAATTCGCCCCACGGCTGATGCCGGTGCAGCTGGACGGCGAGGGCGGTGCCGCGCTCAAGGCACAGATCGAAGCGCTGGGTGTTGGCGTGCATCTGTCGCGGGCCACCCAGTCGATCAGTGCGGGTGAAGACTACCGCTACCGCATGAACTTCGATGGCGGCGAGCATCTGGAAACCGATCTGATCGTGTTCTCCGCAGGTATCCGCCCGCAGGATGCCCTGGGCCGTGCCTGTGGCCTGGACATCGCCGCGCGTGGTGGCGTGGTGATCGACAACCACTGCCGCAGCAGCGACCCACGCATCTTTGCCATCGGCGAGTGCGCCTCGTGGAACGGCAGCGTGTTCGGCCTGGTCGCCCCGGGCTACAGCATGGCGCGCAACCTGGCGGCATTGCTGATGGGTGAAGCCGCTGGCGAATTCACCGGTGCCGACATGTCGACCAAGCTCAAGTTGCTGGGCGTGGATGTCGGCTCCATCGGCGATGCCCATGGCGCCACTCCGGGCGCACGCAGCTACCGCTTCATCGACGAAGCCAACAGCGCCTATCGCCGGCTGGTGGTGGATGCCAGCGGCAAGCACGTGCTCGGTGCGGTGCTGGTGGGCGACAACAGCTACTACGACACTCTGCTGCAATACGCCCAGAACGGCATCGCCCTGCCAGCCGACCCGGCGGCACTGATCCTGCCGCAAGGCGGCGGCGCACCGGCCCTGGGGGCCGATGCGCTGCCCGACAGCGCGACCATCTGCTCCTGCCACAACGTCAGCAAGGGCGCGGTCTGCGCCGCCATAGACAGCGGCTGCGGCGACCTTGCCGCAGTCAAGGGCTGCACCAAGGCCGCCACCGGTTGTGGTGGTTGCGCGGCACTGCTCAAGCAGGTGTTCGAGCACGAGCTGACCGCCCGCGGCGTGGCGGTGGACAAGAGCCTGTGCGAGCACTTCGCCTACACCCGTCAGGAGCTGTACGGGCTGGTGCGGGTAGAGGGTATCCGCACCTTCAACGAACTGCTCGAACGCCACGGCAAGGGCCACGTTGGCTGCGACATCTGCAAGCCGGCGGTGGGCAGTATTCTCGCCTCGTGCTGGAACCAGCCGATCATGGACCCGGCGCTGGTGCCGCTGCAGGACACCAACGACACCTTCATGGCCAACATGCAGAAGAACGGCACCTACTCGGTGGTGCCGCGCATCCCCGGTGGTGAAATTACCCCCGACAAGCTCATCGTGATCGGCCAGGTGGCGAAAAAGTACGATCTGTACACCAAGATCACCGGCGGCCAGCGCATCGACCTGTTCGGCGCCCAGTTGCACGAGCTGCCGCTGATCTGGGGCGAGCTGATCGAGGCCGGCTTCGAAACCGGCCATGCCTACGGCAAGTCGACCCGCACGGTGAAATCGTGCGTCGGCAGCACCTGGTGTCGTTACGGCGTGCAGGACAGCGTCGGCATGGCCCTGCGCCTGGAAGACCGCTACAAAGGCCTGCGCAGCCCGCACAAGCTCAAGTTCGCGGTGTCCGGCTGCACCCGCGAATGTGCCGAAGCACAGAGCAAGGACATCGGCGTGATTGCTACCGACAAGGGCTGGAACCTGTACGTATGCGGCAACGGCGGCATGCGCCCGCGGCACGCCGAACTGTTCGCTACCGACCTCGACGACGAAACACTGGTGCGCCTGATCGACCGCGTGCTGATGTTCTACATCCGCACCGCCGACAAACTGCAGCGCACCTCGGTGTGGCGCGAGAACCTGGAGGGTGGGCTGGACTACCTGAAGCAGGTGATCATCGACGACAGCCTGGGCCTGGCCAGCGAGCTGGAGGCGCAGATGCAGCATGTGGTCGACCAGTATGAATGCGAATGGGCCAACGCCCTCAACGACCCCGAGAAGCTCAAGCGCTTCCGTACTTTCGTCAACGACCGCCGCGCCGACCCGGACGTGCACTTCGTGCGCGAACGCGAACAGCGCCGGCCTGCTGCGCCACTGCACCTGATCCCAACCGTCGAGGAGGCTGTCTGATGAACTTGTCCAATGCTGCTGTGAAAACCCAAGAGAACTGGCAGGCGGTGTGCCAGGCGGATGACCTGGTGGCTGATTCCGGGGTGGTGGTCTGGCTCGACGGGGCCCAAGTGGCGCTGTTCTACCTGCCGGGGCAGGCGCAGCCGCTGTACGCGGTGGACAACCGCGACCCGCGGTCCGGCGCCAACATCATCGGTCGCGGCCTGGTGGGCAGTGTGCAGGGCGAGCTGGTGGTGGCGGCGCCGTTGTACAAGCAGCACTTCAGCCTGGAGAGCGGGGAGTGCCTGGAGGATAGCGGGCAGCGCCTGCGGGTGTGGCCGGTGCGGTTGAACGGGGAGGCGGTGGAGTTGGCTGTGGCCTGATAGTCATCTGCCGTCTGCACCGGCCTCTTCGCGGGCACGCCCGCTCCCACAGGTACTGCGCAGGTCTGGAGAGCTGTGGAGATCCCTGTGGGAGCGGGCGTGCCCGCGAAGAGGCCGGGACAGGCAATATACATAACCAGACCCAGCAATGCGGTAAGCTTGAGCCCATGAACCTCGACACCCGCATCAAGTACCGCCACCTGCTGTGCTTCCTGGAGATTGCCCGGCAGGGCAGCCTGGCCAGGGCTGCCGACATCCTGGCAATCAGCCAGCCAGCCATCTCCAAGACCCTCAAGGAACTCGAAGACCTGCTGGAAACGCGCCTGTTCGCGCGCAGCCGTCAGGGCGTCGAGCTGACCCCGGCGGGCACGCGTTTCATGCGCTACGCCGGGCCCAGCGTGCAGGCCCTGCGCGATGGCGTCAGCAGCCTGCGTGGCGAGGCGCGGGCGCCGTCGCAGGTGCGTATCGGTGTGCTGTCCACGGTCGAAGGCCTGCTCATGCCCGAAGTGCTGTGCCGCCTGCACCAGCGGCATGAGGCGCTGGTAATCAGTGTGGTCACCGGGGTCAGCGCGCAGCTGCTCGGCCAGTTGCGCCTCGGCGAACTGGAACTGGTGGTCGGGCGCATGACCGACAGCCCGCAGATCCAAGGCCTGTCGTTCGAGCACCTGTACAGCGAGTCGATGAGCCTGGTGGTGCGGCCAGGCCACCCGCTGCTGGCCTGCAAGCCAGTAGAGCGCGGGGAGGTTGGACATTACCCGCTGGTGCTGCCGCCAGCCGGCACCACCATCCGCCAGCATGCCGACAGCCTGTTCGTGCAATGTGGCATCCAGATGCCCGCCCAGCGCCTGGAAACCCTGTCGCTGGCGCTGAGCCGGCGCTACCTGCTGGGCAGTGATGCAGTGTGGGTTGCGCCGCGCGATGCGGTGCTGCTCGACCTGCGCCGGGGCGAGCTGGTCGAGCTCGACCTGGGTGTGCGCGAGCCGGGCGGCTCGGTCGGCATCTGTCGCAATGCTGCCTTGCCGCAGAGCCTGCCTGGGCAGTGGGTATGCGAGGTGTTGCGCGAGGTAGCGGGGCAGTACCGAGAGGGCAGCTACCCCTGAACGCAGGTATTTTTGGCCCTTTCGCCGGCAAGCCACACACAGGGATAGCAACTGCTTCCGGGCCTGTGGTGAACCTGTGGGAGATTCTATGGTTTTAGGGAAGTTTTTTAAGCGGCTTTTGACCGAT
>NZ_JALLKV010000066.1:0-27635 GCF_023093815.1 Pseudomonas sp. PNPG3 | reverse complement strand
ACCGCCGACCCTCTGCTTGTAAGGCAGATGCTCTCCCGGCTGAGCTAATCACCCTCGCGATGTTGCTTGTTGCGTTTGCTTCGCTGAGGCCGCGAAATTTACGCAGGTGGCGAAGCTAAGTCAATAGCCCCATTGAATTTTTTTCAGAAAAGCGCAAAAGCGGTGCGGTTGCCTGTGGCGGCCTCTTCGCGGGTAAACCCGCTCCCACAGGTACCGCACAGGTCTTGAGAACTGCGCTGCACCTGTGGGAGCGGGCGTGCCCGCGAAGAGACCGGTACAGGATATGCACAAGGCTCAGGTGTAGATCATCTTGCGGGTCATGCCGCCATCGACCACGAACTCCTGGCCGGTGACGAACGCCGCTTGCCGAGACAACAGCCAGGCAACCATGGCCGCCACGTCTTCCACCGTCCCTACCCTGCCCGTCGGGTGCTGGGCATGGTCCGCCTCGGTCAACGGCTCGGCACGGCGCTGCGACGGATCACGGGCATCGATCCAGCCCGGGCTCACCGCATTGACGCGAATCTCCGGGCCCAGGCTCATGGCCAAGGCATGGGTCAAGGCCACCAGCCCGCCCTTGCTCGCTGCGTAGGCCTCGGTATCGGGTTCGGATTGCCGCGCCCGGGTGGAGGTGAGATTGACGATCGCCCCATTGTGCGCACGCAGGTACGGCGCACAATGCTTGGCCAGCAGCATCGGGCCGTTGAGGTTGACCGCCAGCACCCGGTTCCACTGCGCCAGGCTCAGGCTTTCCAGGGTCTGGTTGTGCGGGTTGGCGATGGCCGCATTGCACACCAGCGCGTCCAGGCGACCAAACTGCCCCAGCACCTCCGACACCCCGGCGCTGACCTGGGCCTCGTCGGCAACGTCCATGGTGATGAACCAGGCATTGTCACCCAGCGCCTTGGCCGCCTTTGCGCCGCGCTGGCGGTCGAGGTCGCTGAGCACCACCTGCCAGCCTTCGCAGATCAACCAGGCGGCAATACCCAGGCCGATGCCGCGTGCGGCACCGGTCACCAGGGCTACCCGGCCGTTATGGCCGGGCGTACCGCCGCGGATTTCAATCACAGTGCAGCCAACCCGCGCGCCAGGTCGGCCTGCAGGTCGGCCACATCTTCCAGGCCCACGGCAACCCGGATCAGGCTGTCACGGATACCCGCGGCTTCACGCTCCTGCGGCGTCAGGCGACCGTGGGAGGTGGTGGCCGGGTGGGCGATGGTGGTCTTGCTGTCACCCAGGTTGGTGGTGATGGAAATCACCCGGGTAGCGTCGATGAAGCGCCAGGCGCCTTCTTTGCCACCCTTGACCTCGAAGCTGACCACCGCACCGAAGCCACTCATCTGGCGCTTGGCCAGTTCGTGCTGCGGGTGGCTCGGCAGGCCGGCGTAATGCACCTTCTCCACGCCCTCCTGCTGCTCCAGCCATTCGGCCAGCAGCTGGGCGCTTTCGCAGTGCGCACGCATGCGCAGGCGCAGGGTTTCCAGGCCCTTGGTGAAGATCCAGGCGTTGAACGGGCTGAGGGTGGGGCCTGCGGTACGCAGGAAGCCCACCACTTCTTTCATCTGCTCGGCACGGCCGGCAACCACGCCACCCATGCAGCGGCCCTGGCCGTCGATGAACTTGGTGGCCGAGTGGAACACGATGTCGGCACCCAGCTTCAGCGGCTGCTGCAGCGCCGGGGTGCTGAAGCAGTTGTCCACCACCAGCATGGCGCCGTGGGCATGGGCGATTTCGCTGAGCGCGGTGATATCGACCAGCTCTGCCAGCGGGTTGGACGGCGATTCGACGATCAGCAGCTTGGTATTGGCCTTGATGGCCTTTTCCCAGCCGGCGAGGTCGACCAGTGGCACGTAGTCCACCTGCACGCCAAAGCGCTTGAAGTACTTCTCGAACAGGCTGATGGTCGAGCCGAACACGCTCTGCGAAACCAGCACATGGTCACCGGCACTGCACAGCGACATCACCACGGCGAGGATCGCCGCCATGCCGGTGGAGGTGCCCACAGCCTGCTCGGCGCCTTCCATGGCCGCTAGGCGCTCCTCGAAGGCACGCACAGACGGGTTGGTGTAGCGCGAATAGACGTTGCCCGGCGTTTCGCCAGCAAAGCGCGCGGCGGCATCGGCAGCCGTGCGGAACACATAGCTGGAGGTCAGGAACAGCGCTTCGCTGTGCTCGGCCTCCGGTGTACGGTTTTGACCGGCGCGCACCGCCAGGGTGTCGAAACCGACACCCTCGAGGTCACTGTCCAGTCGTCCGGCATCCCATTGATCCGTCATGCCGTCGCTCCCGAAATCAGTTGTTGTAGAGGTCGATGATCGCACTGACCGCCTGGTTCTTGGCCTTGGCCAGGTCGTTACGAGCCTGCTCGATGCGGTCGAGGTAGGCTTCGTCGATATCACCAGTGACATACTCACCGTTGAACACCGCACAATCGAACTGATCGATCTTGATCTTGCCGCCACCGACCGAGTCGATCAGGTCCGGCAGGTCCTGGTAGACCAGCCAGTCGGCGCCAATCAACTCGGCCACCTGTTCGGTGGTACGGTTGTGGGCAATCAGTTCGTGAACACTCGGCATGTCGATGCCGTAGACGTTGGGGTAGCGCACCGCAGGAGCTGCGGAGCAGAAGTAGACGTTCTTGGCGCCGGCTTCGCGGGCCATCTGGATGATCTGCTTGCAGGTGGTACCGCGCACGATCGAGTCGTCCACCAGCATCACGTTCTTGCCGCGGAACTCCAGTTCGATGGCATTGAGCTTCTGGCGTACCGATTTCTTGCGCGCGGCCTGGCCTGGCATGATGAAGGTACGCCCGATGTAGCGGTTCTTGACGAAACCTTCGCGGAACTTCACGCCCAGACGGTTGGCCAGCTCCAGGGCCGCGGTGCGGCTGGTGTCCGGGATCGGGATGACCACGTCGATGTCATGCTCGGGACGTTCGCGCATGATCTTGTCGGCCAGTTTTTCACCCATGCGCAGACGGGCCTTGTACACCGACACGCCATCCATGATCGAGTCCGGACGGGCCAGGTAGACA
This sequence comes from Pseudomonas sp. PNPG3, assembly GCF_023093815.1. Classification (NCBI taxonomy): domain Bacteria; kingdom Pseudomonadati; phylum Pseudomonadota; class Gammaproteobacteria; order Pseudomonadales; family Pseudomonadaceae; genus Pseudomonas; species Pseudomonas sp. PNPG3. The sequence goes on along the minus strand of NZ_JALLKV010000066.1, from coordinate 24,601 downwards.
TGCTCGAAGATGCACGGCTGCAGTTTTGGTGCTTCGGCGCACTGCTTGGTGTACAGCTGGCCTTCTTCGGTGATGTACACCGCTTCGCCCGGCGCCAGGTCGCGGATCAGGGTGAAGCCGAGCACGTCCAGGGCCACGCTTTCCGAGGCGATCATGTATTCCACGCCTTCGTCGGTGTGACGCTGGCCGAACACCACCGGGCGGATGCCGTTGGGGTCACGGAAGCCGACGATGCCGTAGCCGGTGATCATCGCCACCACGGCGTAACCGCCAACGCAGCGGCTGTGCACGTGGGAAACCGCGGCGAACACGTCTTCTTCGGTCGGCTGCAGCTTGCCACGCACCGCCAGCTCATGGGCGAACACGTTCAGCAGTACTTCCGAGTCGGAGTTGGTGTTGACGTGGCGCAGGTCGGACTCGTAGATTTCCTTGGCCAGCTGCTCGACGTTGGTCAGGTTGCCGTTGTGTGCCAGGGTGATGCCATACGGCGAGTTGACGTAGAACGGCTGCGCCTCGGCCGAGGTCGAGCTGCCCGCCGTCGGGTAGCGCACGTGGCCGATACCGATGCTGCCGACCAGGCGCTGCATGTGGCGCTGCTGGAACACGTCGCGCACCAGGCCATTATCCTTGCGCAGGAACAACCGGCCGTCATGGCTGGTCACGATACCGGCAGCGTCCTGGCCGCGGTGCTGGAGGACCGTAAGCGCGTCATACAGCGCCTGATTGACGTTCGACTTACCGACGATACCGACGATGCCACACATGCGACGCAACCCCTACTTTGACGAAACTTGAGTGAATAGTGCTCAGGGCTTTGCCGGCCCGAGCAACTGTTCCTTGAACGGAAGATCAGCTGGAGTGCCGATCAGCCCACTAGGTGTCCACTGGCCGGTAAAACCCAGGATCAGGTTTTTCGACCAGTCGGCGACCAAGAGAAATTGTGGTATCAGGCGTGATTCCTGCCACCAGGTGTCTTGTTGAACCGGCCCCAGGCTGATCAGCCCGATGGCCACCACCACCAGCAAGGCCCCGCGCGCGGCGCCGAAGGCCATGCCCAGGAAACGATCGGTGCCGGACAGCCCGGTCACGCGAATCAGCTCGCCGATGAGGAAGTTGATCATGGCCCCCACCAGCAAGGTGGCGACGAAAAGAATGGCGCAGCCGGCGATGACGCGCATCGACGGCGTCTGGATGTAGCTTTCAAGATACACCGAGAGCGAACCGCCGAACATCCAGGCAACCGCACCGGCAATGATCCAGATGAGCAAGGACAAGGCTTCCTTGACGAAGCCGCGCTTGAGACTGATCAGTGTGGAGACGGCGATGATCGCGATGATCGCCCAATCAACCAAGGTAAATGCCACGGTGCTGCCTGCAGACGTTTGAGGCGGCGCATTTTAACAGAGCGGCGGGGGCTTGGGTAAGCGGAATGTCAGGTGATTAGCGCTACCCGGGCTTACGCGATCTTTGTGGGAGCGGCCTTGTGTCGCGAAAGGGCCGCAAAGCGGTCCCGGCGATTCTGGCTGTGTCGTTGAGATCTTGGGGCCGCTTCGCGGCCCTTTCGCGACACAAGGCCGCTTCCACATGGACCGCTCCGCTGCAAGACCTATAAAGAACCCGCGAATGAGCGGCAAAGCCGCCCCCCCGGGTTATCAGCTGCGCTCAGGCTGGAAGCGCACCACGAAGCCCTTGAGGCTGTTCTGGCGGTTGATGGCGTCGCGCACGCGCTCGGCCTCGGCCCGCTCGATCAGCGGCCCCACGTACACCCGGTTCATGCCACCCGCCGAGCGGATATAGGCGTTGTAACCCTGGCTACGCAAGGTTTGCTGCAGCTTTTCGGCCCCGGCACGGTTGGACAGGCTGGCCAACTGGATCGACCAGCTGACCGGCAGGCCATTGACGTCGATCTTCGATGGCGCCGCCGGTGCGGCCGGCTTGGCTGCCGGCTGAGGCTCGACCTTGGCCACAGGCGCCTGCGGCTTGGCAGGCTGAGGCTGGGGCTGCACCTGCACTTGAGGCTGGGTCTGCGGTGACGGTGTAATCGGCTGGCTGGGCGTGCTCGCCGGCGCGGTGGACTCGTCCACCACCACCGGTGGCTGTTGCGGCTCTTGCGCAATGGCCTGCGGCTCCGGCACCGCGACCGGCTCCACCTTCACTTCCGGCAGGCTTGGCATGGCCGGCGCCTGCGGGGCATCGACGCGCACCTGACGCATCTCGTCCTCGCGGGTGAACAGCATCGGCAGGAAAATTACCGCCAGCGCCACCAGCACCAACGCACCCACCATGCGCTGTTTCATCCCTTTATCCAGCACTGCCATCTACTCCACCCTCCTGGGCGTGCCGCTCCAGCCATTCCAGTGCCTGGGCAACACAGAAAAACGAACCGAACAGCAAGATCTGGTCATCCGCCGTTGCCTGCGCGCATTGCCCTTCAAGGGCAGCATCGACGCTGGCATAAGACTTCACCGCGGCGCCGACGTTCGTCAAGGCCGTGGCCAGCTCCGCAGCCGGGCGGCTGCGCGGGGTATCCAGTGGCGCCACTGCCCAGTCGTCGACCAGCCCCTGCAGCGGCGCGACAACACCTTCCAGGTCCTTGTCGGCGAGCAGGCCGAACACCGCCAGGCGGCGCCCCTTCAGCGGCCGGGCCGCCAGGCGCCGGGCCAGATATTCCGCGGCGTGCGGGTTGTGCCCGACATCCAGCAACAGTTCCACCGGCTTGCCCTGCCAGCTCAGCTGACGACGGTCGAGGCGACCCGTGATGCGGGTATCCAGCAGCGCCTGGCGAATCTGCCCGGCGTCCCAGGGCAGCCCCATCAGCAGGTAGGCCTGCAGGGCCAGCGTGGCGTTTTCCATGGGCAGGTCGAGCAAAGGCAGGCCAAGCAGCTCTACCGGCGCTCCATCAGCCGCAGTACCCCGCCAGTTCCAGCTGCCATCGGCAATGGCCAGGTCGAAGTCACGACCACGCAGGAATAGCGGCGCAGCCAGTTCGGCGGCCTTATCCAGCAGCGGCTGAGGCGGATCCAGGTCACCGCACAGTGCCGGCTTGCCCTGACGGAAGATGCCTGCCTTCTCGAAGGCCACCAGCTCGCGGGTATCACCCAGGTAATCGACATGATCGACGCCGATGCTGGTCACCAGGGCCAGGTCGGCATCCACCACGTTCACGGTGTCCAGGCGGCCACCAAGCCCCACTTCCAGTACCACGGTATCCAGCTGCGACTGGTAGAACAACCAGAACGCGGCCAGAGTGCCCATCTCGAAGTAGGTCAGGGAAATTTCGCCCCGCGCCGCCTCGACGGCGGCGAAGGCTTCGCACAGGCGCTCATCGCTGGCCTCTTGGCCATCGATCAGCACCCGCTCGTTGTAACGCAACAGGTGCGGCGAGCTGTACACGCCAACCTTCAACCCCTGGGCACGCAGCAGCGAGGCCACGAAGGCACAGGTCGAGCCCTTGCCGTTGGTGCCGGTCACCGTTACCACACGTGGCGCCAGCTTGCCCAGCGCCAGCCGGGCAAGCACCTTCTGCGACCGCTCCAGGCCCATGTCGATGGCCGAGGGGTGCAACTGCTCGAGGTAGGCGAGCCATTCGCCCAGGGATCGTTGTTTCATCACGCGACGGCAGCCGCCTCACGCGCTTGCTCCGGGGTTTCCTGGCCGGTCATCTGCGCCAGCAGGCGGGCCAGACGCGGGCGCAGCTCGCCACGAGAGATGATCAGGTCAATGGCGCCGTGCTCCAGCAGGAACTCACTGCGCTGGAAGCCTTCCGGCAGCTTCTCGCGCACGGTCTGCTCGATCACGCGCGGGCCGGCGAAGCCGATCAGTGCCTTCGGCTCGCCGACGATCACGTCACCGAGCATGGCCAGGCTGGCGGAAACACCACCGTATACAGGATCGGTCAGTACCGAGATGAACGGGATACCTTCTTCGCGCAGGCGCGCCAGCACGGCCGAGGTCTTGGCCATCTGCATCAGCGAGATCAGCGCTTCCTGCATGCGTGCACCGCCCGAGGCGGAGAAGCAGACCATCGGGCAGCGGTGCTCCAGGGCATAGTTGGCCGCGCGCACGAAGCGCTCGCCGACGATGGCACCCATGGAGCCGCCCATGAACGAGAACTCGAAGGCGCTGACCACGATCGGCATGCCCATCAGGGTGCCGCTCATGGAGATCAGGGCGTCCTTCTCGCCGGTTTGCTTCTGCGCGCCAGCCAGGCGGTCCTTGTACTTCTTGCCATCACGGAACTTCAGGCGGTCGACCGGCTCCAGGTCGGCGCCCAGTTCGGCACGGCCATCGGCGTCGAGGAAGATGTCGATGCGCGCACGTGCGCCGATGCGCATGTGGTGGTTGCACTTGGGGCAGACATCCAGGGTCTTTTCCAGCTCCGGACGATACAGCACGGCCTCGCAGGCCGGGCATTTGTGCCACAGGCCTTCAGGCACCGAGCTCTTCTTCACCTCGGAACGCATGATCGAAGGGATCAGTTTGTCGACTAACCAGTTGCTCATGCTTTCTTTCTCCAGTATTGGCAGGCGTGGTCCGGTGTCGCCGGCCCTACCCTGCCCTTGAGCTCAAAATCTTTATGAAACGATGATGGACCGGCCGCCGGGACTACCAGCGCGCCACCCCACCGCTAATGTGTTGTGTTGCCGCCACAGGCGCAGGCGGCTGCCCCGCAGGGCTGCGAAAGCTATGGACGATGGCGCGCAGCCAGCCGTCACATCTGCCATCACGCCTGTTTCACCGCACGCATGAAGGCCTCGATCTTCGCCGCGTCCTTGATGCCCTTGGCTTGCTCCACGCCGCCACTGACATCCACCGCGTATGGCCGCACCTGGGCGATGGCCTGGCCGACATTGTCGGCAGACAGCCCGCCGGCCAGGATGATCGGCTTGCTCAGGCGCGCAGGCACCAGCGACCAGTCGAACGCTTCACCGGTGCCTCCGGGTACGCCCGGCACGTAGGTGTCCAGCAGAATGCCGCGGGCACCAGCGTAAAGCCGGCAGGCCGCCTCCAGGTCGTCGCCCGGGCGTACGCGCAGGGCCTTGATCCAGGGGCGGTGGTAGCCTTCGCAGTCCTGTGGGGTTTCGTCGCCGTGGAACTGTAGCAGGTCCAGCGGAACCACTTCGAGGATCTCGTTCAGCTCGCAGCGCGAAGCATTGACGAACAAACCGACCGTGGTCACGAACGGCGGCAGCTCGGCAATGATCGCCCGCGCCTGGCGCACGTCCACGGCGCGCGGGCTCTTGGCATAGAAGACGAAGCCGATGGCATCGGCCCCCGCTTCGGCAGCGGCCAGTGCGTCTTCGATGCGGGTAATCCCGCAGATCTTGCTGCGAACATTGCTCATGGACAGCGAACCCTGCTTGTTACGGTGAAAGGCCGGATGTTAGCAAATGACTTTTCGCCCGTCAGTCTGCCAATGCTTCGTAACCGGTCAAAAAGTGTGGACCGATGTAACGCTTGGGCAGCGCGTACTCCTCGGGGTACTCCACCTGTACCAGGTAGAGGCCGTATGGGTGCGCCGTGACCCCACCTTCGCGGCGGTTGCGCCCTTCCAGCACCTCACGCGCCCAGGTGACCGGGCGCTCTCCGGCACCGATGGTCATCAGTACACCGGCAATGTTACGCACCATGTGGTGCAGGAAAGCCGTGGCGCGCACGTCCAGCACGATCATCTGGCCATGGCGGGTGACGCGCAGATGGTAGATGTGCTTGATCGGCGACTTGGCCTGGCACTGGCTGGCGCGGAAGGCACTGAAGTCATGGGTACCAAGCAGGTACTGCGCGGCTTCGGCCATGCGTTCGACATCCAGCGGGCGGTGGTTCCAGGTGACTTCCTCGGCCAGGTGGGCCGGGCGGATCGGGTCGTTGTAGATGACGTAGCGGTAACGCCGGGCGCAGGCCTTGAAGCGGGCATGGAAGTCGGCCGGCATCGGCCGCGCCCAGACCACGCTGATGTCATGGGGCAGGTTGAAGTTGGTGCCCATGGTCCAGGCGCGCTCATCGCGCACGGCGCGGGTGTCGAAGTGCACGATCTGCCCGCAGCCATGCACACCGGCGTCGGTGCGCCCGGCGCAGATTACCGAGATGGGCTCGTTGGCCACCTTGGACAGCGCCTGCTCCAGGGCCTGCTGGACACTGGGCACGCCACTGGCCTGGCGCTGCCAGCCACGGTAGCGCGCGCCTTTGTATTCCACGCCCAGGGCGATGCGGGAGTAGCCTTCGGCCGCGGACTCGGCGGCGGCGGTGTCGATGATGTCCAAGAGCATGAAACCTGTGGGGGTGTACGGAATGGCGGGGATTATAACGACAACGGCAGCCGTGTAGGGCTGCCGTTGAATATGCACCGCATTTGAGGGCCTCTTCGCGGGCTCGCCCGCTCCCACAGGTTACTCACAAGGTCGAAAATGTGTGGAGATCCTGTGGGAGCGGGCAAGCCCGCGAAGAGGCCGGCCCTGCTTACATCAGACCAACCGGGAGAGCATGTCCTCGGCCTCCTGACGCTGGCTGTCGTCGCCATCCTTGACCACTTCATCGAGGATGTCGCGTGCGCCCTGGTTGTCGCCCATGTCGATATAGGCGCGGGCCAGGTCAAGCTTGGTGGCCACTTCGTCGCTACCGGAGAAGAAGTCGAAGTCCAGGTCGTCCAGTGGCTCGGGCTCGGGCTGGGCAGCCGCATCCTCGCTGGTGAAATGCGGCTCCAGCGACGGTGACTCGAGGCTCTGCGACAGCTTGTCCAGCTCAGCGTTGACGTCATCCAGCTCCGAGGTAAAGCTCTTGGCTGCCGGCGAATCGTCTTCCAGCGACAGCGAAAGATCGAAGTCGGATGGCAGATCGAACTCGGAAAGCGGGTCGAACGCTGGCTCGCTGTCGAAGGCAGCCAACTCGGCGGCGACATCCACCGGGGTTTCGTCGACCGCAGCCGGGGCGGCCGGGGCAACCGGCTCGCTGATGTCGAGGTCGAAGTCGGACAGGTCCACAGCGGGCTGTGGCTCGGCCTGTGCCAGCATGGCCTCGAATTCGGCGTCAGCGTCGGCCTGTAGCTCGGCGTCCACCGCAAACGGCTCGTCTTCCGGCTGAACCGATTCCAGCACAGGTTCATCCAGTACCGGCTCTTCGACTACAGGTTGCTGGGCCACAGATTCGTCCAGCAGCGGCGCTGCCAGCGGGTCTTGCTCGGGCAGGTCGTCACCCAGGCTCAGGTCGAAGGCACTGTCCAGGTCCTGCTCGTCCAGGCCCGGCGCATCGAGGGTCGGCACTTCATCGAAGGCATCCAGCTCAGCATCCAGATCAACTTCGGGTTCGAGCGCTGCTTCAGGTTCCGCCAGGGCAACGGCCTCTGGTTCAATCGCCACCTCTGGCTCGACCGCAGGCACTTCCTCCGGCGCCACATCGGCAACCACTGGCGTATCAGGCTGATCCTGCAACAGCTCCTGCACGTACTGCTCATCCATCTCGGCAGCCAGGGCCGCCGCGCCCAGGCCGGCAGCGGCCAGGCCGAGCATGGCCGGGTAGCGCTCTTTCAGCCCGGCAACCGCTTCACTGTTCTGCTCACTGGCCGGCAACTTGCGCTCCTGCTCGACGAACGCGCTCTGGTCACCCTGGCGGGCGTACACATCCATCAGTTTCAGGCGCAGGTCGTCACGCTGCGGCGCGGCGGCCACGGCAGGTTCCAACAGGTCGGTAGCGCGGTTCAGGCGGCCTTCGGCCACGCATTGCTCGACTTCCGCCAGCAGCGCGGCATGGGGGTCGGCTTGCGGTTCAGGTTGCGCTTCGGAGGCGGGTGCCGCCGTTTTTTCCGCGGCGGTGGCGGCGGCAGCCGAAGCGGCGACCACGGCCGGCGACAGGGTCACGCTCGGCGCCGAGACTTCTACGCCATCGAAGCTTGCGCTATCGCTGTCAAAGCCTGCGCCCTGCTCTTCTTCCAGCGCCCGCGCCATGCGCAGGTGCTTTTCAGCCTCCTGCTGGGCCTTGCGCTTGCGCGCCAGCAACAGCAGCAGAAGCAACAGTACGAGGAAGGCACTACCGGCAATCAGCCCGAGCAGCAGCGGGTTGCCCATGATTTCGTCGACGACGCTACCTGGCTGGCCGGCGACAGGTGCAGCTTCGGCGGTAGACACCGGTTTGGGGGAGGTATCGACGGCGTCAGGCGCAGGCTTAACGACCGGTTCGGCCGGTGCAGCCGCCCCCTGCGCTTCAAGGCGGGCCAGCTGGTTGTTCTTCAACTCGATCAGACGCTGCAGCTTGTCCAGCTGGCTCTGCAGGTCGGCCATGCGGCTCTTGAGCTCTTCGTTGTCGCGACGACTGGTGTCCAGGCTTTCCTGGGCCACCGCCAGCTTGTCATTAAGGGCCTTGGCCTGGCCAGCACCGGCCTGGTTGCCCGGGCTGACCAGTCGCAGGTTGTCGCCCTGGGCGATACGCGCCGGAGCTGCCTCGGCGGCACCGCGGCGAGTGGCGTCCAGCTGGCGGGCACGCGGGCCCAGGCGACGGCCTTCACGCCAGGCAGCATACTGCTCGGCCACCTCGGCGGTCGCCTCGCCCTGCGGGATGTTCTGGATCTGCTGCTGGTCGGGCAGGCGCAACACCTGGCCAACCTTCAGCTGGTTGATGTTATTGCCGATGAACGCGTCCGGGTTCAGGGCCTGAATCGCGATCATGGTCTGCTGGATCGAGCCGCCCTGGGTATTGCGCGCGGCAATCTGCCACAGGGTGTCCCGGCGCTGGGTGGTATAGCTGCCGGCAGCGGTCACCGCTGGCGCGACATTGCCTGCCGCAGGCTTGTCGCCCTGGGCCTTGGCCTGGTCGAGCAACACGCTGTAGTCACGCAGCAGGCGGCCCTGCGGCCACATCACCTGGACCAGGAACTTTACCACCGGCTCCGGTAGCGGCTGGCTGGAGGTAACACGCAGCACGCTCTTGCCGTTGGGGTTGATCACCGGTGTGAAGGTTAGGTCTTCAAGGTAGGTTGGGAATGCCACCCCGGCCTTGCTGAAATCTTCCGGCGGCGCCAGGCTCGGTGCCACTTCGGCAGCGGTGAGGTCGCGCACGTCGAGCAGTTCGATCTCGGCGTCCAGGGGCTGGTTCTGTGCCGATTTGAGGGTCAGTTCCCCCAGGCCCAGGGCATTCGCCATGCCCGACGACAGCGCCGATGCTGCAGCCATGGCCAGAACCAGTTTGCGAATTCGAAGCATGACCTCTTCCCTTGTATGAAGCGTCCTGAAACCTGCATGCGGAGCAGGACAATAGTGCTCGCCAGTATCTTTTACGGCATGTGTTTAATCAACAATTGCGCCACTTGCACGGCATTGAGCGCGGCGCCTTTGCGCACGTTGTCGGTGGTCAGCCAGAGGTTGAGCTGCTGGTCTTCATCAACACCATGCCGTACACGACCAACATAGACCACGTCCTGGCCTACTGCGTCGCCTACCGGAGTCGGATAATCGTCGCGCTCCACCAGTTCGACGCTGTCAGCCGCCTCGAGGGCCTGGTTGACCGCCTCCAGGTCGACCGGGCGACGGCTCTGTACCGCCACACTGAAGCTATCGCCGAAAAACACCGGGACTTGAACGCAGCTCACGGAAATCTTCAGTTCAGGCAGGCCCAGCAGCACACGCAGCTCGCCGACCAGGCGGCGCTCCAGGGCGGTGTGGCCTTGCTCATCGGCGGCACCGACCTGCGCCAACATGTTGAACGCCACCTGGCGATCGAAGAAGCGCGGTTCCAGGGGCCGGGCATTGAGCAGCTCGGCAGTTTGCCGGGCGAGTTCGTTGACAGCTTCCCGACCTTGTGCGGACACCGCCAGCGCGGCCATCACCTGCACCCGTTCGATATCCAGCAGGCGCTTGAGCGGTGCCAGAGCAACGGCCAGGGCAACCGCGGCCGAGCACGGGCTGACGATGCGCGCGGGCAATGCCAGGTCAACCAGGCGTTCGGCGTTGGCTTCGGGCACCAGGGCCAGGGCGTCGTCCAGACCAGCGGACAGGTCGATGACCGTGCAACCTGCCTGCAGCGCCTTGCTGGCAAAGCTTCGGCTTACTGCGGCGCCTGCGGCGAAAAAGGCCAGCTTGGCCTGGGCAAAGTCGAAGCTGTCCACCTCACGTACCTTCAGCTTCTTGCCGGCGAACATCACGCTACTGCCCGCCGATTCCATGCTGGCCAGCAGGTGCAGGGTGGCAACCGGGAAATCCAGCTCTTCGAGGATCTGCACCAGGGCTTCACCGACGCTGCCGGTGGCGCCGACGACGGCGATGTCCAAAGGGTGTGTCATGGAAGGGATCCTTTTGCTGAAAACGGCGGGGGGCGGCACTTTACTCGGATTGTAGAGTTTTGTCTGTGCTGGCCCAAACATAGAGCTGCGCTGCGCCGCTCTTGCTCTTGCTCTTGATCTTGCTCTTGATCTTGATCTTCGCGACTTCAGGAGGCCGAGCAGAGGTCTTGCGGAGGGAGGTGACGGGCATGGATGCCCGTCAAGCGCTGAGGCCCCATGGATGGGGCCTGCAGCGCGTACTCCCGGGAGCAAGACCGGCGCGAGGGAACCCCGGAGCGCAGCGCAGGGGCCGGATGATGGGAGCGCAGCGTTTTTTGGTTACTTTTTGCCGCGTTTGGCAAAAAGTGACTGGCCGTAAGGGCGAAAAGGTGAGTCAGCGTCACCATCGCAAACGGACTGTTCGCCATATCAAAACCGTCGCTTAAGCTTTTTGGCTTTTTGGCTTTTTGGCCTTTTGGATGTGGGCATTCACATCGAGAAGGCATTCATTCGCGACGGCGGCGCCTGAACTATCGCGCGCCTAGAAGCAAAAGCAAAAGCGAAAGCAGAGAAGAGCCGGGCCGGACAGGATGGATCGGAAATAAAAAAACCCGCGCTGTCGCCAGCGCGGGTTTTCGGTCAGACCGGAGCGATCAACGCTCCAGCAGAATCCGCAGCATGCGGCGCAGCGGCTCGGCCGCGCCCCACAGCAGCTGGTCACCTACGGTGAACGCGCCCAGGTACTGGGACCCCATGTTCAGCTTGCGCAGGCGGCCAACCGGGATGTTCAGGGTGCCGGTAACCTTGGTCGGTGTCAGCTCCTGCATGCTGATTTCACGCTGGTTAGGTACCAGCTTCACCCAAGGGTTGTGCTGGCTGATCATGCCTTCGATATCGGCCAGCGGCACGTCCTTGTTCAGCTTGATGGTCAGCGCCTGGCTGTGGCAACGCATGGCGCCGATGCGCACGCAGATGCCGTCGACCGGGATCGGGCTCTTGAAGCGGCCGAGGATCTTGTTGGTCTCGGCCTGGGCCTTCCACTCTTCACGGCTCTGGCCGTTCGGCAGTTCCTTGTCGATCCACGGGATCAGGCTGCCAGCCAGTGGCACGCCAAAGTTCTCGGTCGGGAACGCTTCGCTGCGCATGGTCTCGGCAACCTTGCGGTCGATGTCGAGGATGGCGCTGGCCGGGTTGGCCAGGTCATCGGCGACGGCAGCATGGGTAGCACCCATCTGCTTGATCAGCTCGCGCATGTTCTGCGCACCGGCACCCGAGGCCGCCTGGTAGGTCATGGCGCTCATCCACTCGACCAGGCCGGCTTCGAACAGGCCACCCAGGCCCATCAGCATCAGGCTGACGGTGCAATTGCCGCCGATGTAGTTCTTGGTACCCGCGTCCAGCTGCTGGTCGATGACCTTGCGGTTGACCGGGTCGAGGATGATCACCGCGTCATCCTGCATGCGCAGGGACGAGGCGGCGTCGATCCAGTAACCCTGCCAGCCGGCTTCACGCAGCTTGGGGAAGACCTCGTTGGTGTAGTCGCCGCCCTGGCAGGTCAGGATAACGTCGAGGGTCTTGAGTTCTTCGATCGAATAAGCATCCTTGAGCGGAGCTGTATCCTTGCCCACGTTCGGGCCCTGGCCGCCAACATTGGAGGTGGTGAAGAACACCGGCTCGATCAGGTCGAAATCCTGCTCCTCCAGCATCCGCTGCATGAGCACGGAACCGACCATACCGCGCCAACCGATCAGACCTACACGTTTCATCGCAACTACACCTTTGCTAAAAGTGGGCCGCCACCGGGAATTTTGGGTGGCGGGCCAGAGAGATTACAGATTCCGCAGCGCTGCGACTACTGCGTCGCCCATTTCCTGCGTACCAACTTTGCGGCAGCCTTCCGAGAAGATGTCGCCGGTGCGCAGCCCCTGGTCCAGGACCAGGCTCACGGCCTTCTCGATCGCCTCGGCGGCAGCCGACTGATTGAAGCTGTAACGCAGCATCATCGACACCGACAGGATGGTCGCCAGCGGGTTGGCGATGCCAAGGCCTGCGATGTCCGGGGCCGAGCCGTGGCACGGCTCGTACATGCCCTTGTTGTCGGCATCCAGCGACGCCGAAGGCAGCATGCCGATGGAACCGGTCAGCATGGAAGCTTCATCCGACAGAATGTCACCGAACATGTTGTCGGTCACCATCACATCGAACTGCTTGGGCGCACGCACCAGCTGCATGGCGGCGTTGTCGACGTACATGTGGCTCAGTTCAACATCCGGGTAGTCCTTGGCCACGTCCTCGACCACTTCACGCCACAGCTGGCTGGAAGCCAGGACGTTGGCCTTGTCCACCGAGCACAGCTTCTTGCCGCGCACGCGGGCCATGTCGAAACCGACACGGGCAATGCGGCGCACTTCGCTTTCGCTGTACGGCAGGGTGTCGTAGGCCTGGCGCTCGCCGCCTTCCAGCTCGCGCTGGCCACGCGGGGCACCGAAGTAGATACCGCCGGTCAGCTCACGGACGATGAGGATGTCCAGGCCGGAAACGATCTCTGGCTTGAGCGACGAGGCATCGGCCAGTTGCGGGTAGAGGATGGCCGGGCGCAGGTTGGCGAACAGGCCCAGTTGCGAACGGATTTTCAGCAGGCCGCGCTCGGGGCGAATGTCACGCTCGATCTTGTCCCACTTCGGCCCGCCCACGGCGCCCAGCAGCACGGCATCGGCCTTGCGCGCACGCTCCAGGGTCTCGTCGGCCAGCGGCACGCCGTGCTTGTCGATGGCGGCGCCACCGATCACATCGTGCTCCAGGCTGAAGCCGAGCTGGAACTTGTCGTTGGCCAGCTCCAGCACCTTGACCGCCTCGGCCATGATTTCCGGGCCGATACCGTCACCTGGGAGAATCAGAATCTGCTTGCTCATGCTTTCCTCTATCCAATCACGCGGTGCGGCCAAGCGGGCCCCACCGAAAAGTTCTTAACGCTCGGCCCACAACACCAGCACATCGGTGCTGAACGAACCATCGGCCTCGATCTGGTAATACTGCCGTACTTCTTCACCCATGGCTTGCTGCAATTGGCGAATTGCCACGCGCATTGGCTCGGGGGTGCGCATGCGCTCGACCCAGCTGGAAAACTCCAGGCGCAGCGGCTGGCGAGTGTGGCTGCGCACATGCAGGCCAGCCTCGCTGACCTGGCGTTGCCATTCGGCAGCGGAATAATCGCGCACGTGGCTGGTGTCGCGCAGTACTTCGACCGTTTGCAGGTAGGTGTCGAGCAGCGGGCTGCCCGGCGACATGACGTCGATGAACGCCGCCACGCCACCCGGCTTGAGCACTCGGCGCACTTCGCGCAAGGCCAGGCCCAGGTCGCTCCAGTGGTGGGCCGAGTAGCGGCTGAAGACGAAGTCGAACGAGGCGTCGGCAAACGGCAGGCGTTCGGCAGCACCGCGCTCGGTGGTGATATTGGCCAGGCCGCGCTCGGCGGCGGCACTGGCGACCACGTCGAGCATGGCTTGCGAGAGGTCGTAGGCGACCACTTCGGCAACCAGAGGGGCGACATGGAAACTGACATGACCGGCACCGCAACCAAGGTCGAGCAAGCGGGCATGGCCCCGCCCTGCCAGCGCGTCTTGCAGCAGGCCGAATTCACTGCCTTGGGCGTGCACGGCGCTGCTGAGATAGGCGCTGGCCTGTTCGCCGAACTGGCGTTGGACCACATCGGTGTGCTGGGTGCTGGTCATGTCTCGATCCTTTTGGTCTTTCTGCTGCCTGTACCGGCCCTTTCGCGGGTAAACCCGCTCCCACAGGACCTCTACAGGTTTCGAATCCTGCGCTGTACCTGTGGGAGCGGGCGTGCCCGCGAAGAGGCCGGTACTGTCACCTGCAAACTTCAGGCATCACGGAACAGCCAAGGCTGCCCGGCGCGGTGCTTGCCCTCGAAGGCTTTGATCGCATCGCTGTCCTGCAGGGTCAGGCCGATGTCGTCCAGGCCGTTGAGCAGGCAGTGCTTGCGGAACGCATCGATCTCGAAGTGCAGCACCTTGCCATCCGGACGGGTCACCGCCTGCGCCTGCAGGTCGATGGTCAGCTGATAGCCCGGGATGGCTTCGACCTGCTTGAACAACTCGTCTACTTCCTCGTCGCTGAGGATGATCGGCAGCAAGCCGTTCTTGAAGCTGTTGTTGAAGAAGATGTCGGCAAAGCTCGGCGCGATCACGCTGCGGAAGCCGTACTCGTCCAGCGCCCACGGGGCGTGCTCACGGCTGGAGCCGCAACCGAAGTTCTCGCGCGCCAGCAACACGCTGGCACCCTGGTAGCGTTCGTGGTTGAGCACAAACTCCTTGTTCAGCGGGCGCTTGCTGTTGTCCTGGTAAGGCTGGCCCACATCCAGGTAACGCCACTCGTCGAACAGGTTGGGGCCGAAGCCGGTGCGCTTGATCGACTTCAAAAACTGCTTGGGGATGATCTGGTCGGTGTCGACGTTGGCACGGTCCAACGGTGCGACGAGGCCAGTGTGCTGGGTAAAGGCTTTCATGCTGCGCTCCCTTGGATCAACTCGCGGACATCGATGAAGTGGCCGGTCACCGCGGCGGCGGCGGCCATGGCCGGGCTGACCAGGTGGGTACGGCCACCGGCACCCTGACGGCCTTCGAAGTTGCGGTTGGAGGTAGACGCGCAATGCTCGCCGCTCTCCAGGCGGTCCGGGTTCATCGCCAGGCACATCGAGCAGCCTGGCTCACGCCATTCGAAACCGGCCTCGAGGAAGATCTTGTCCAGGCCTTCGCGCTCGGCTTGGGCCTTGACCAGGCCCGAGCCCGGCACCACCAGCGCCTGCTTGACGTTGGCAGCGACTTTGCGGCCCTTGGCGATTTCGGCGGCAGCGCGCAGGTCTTCGATACGCGAGTTGGTGCACGAACCGATGAAGACGCGGTCGAGCTTGATATCGGTGATCGCCTGGTTGGCGGCGAGGCCCATGTACTTGAGGGCACGCTCGATCGAACCACGTTTGATCAGGTCAGGCTCGGCAGCAGGGTCCGGCACGCGCTGGTCGACAGCGAGGACCATCTCCGGCGAAGTGCCCCAGCTGACCTGCGGCTTGATTTGCGCAGCGTCGAGCTCGACCACGGTGTCGAACACCGCGTCAGCGTCGGAGACCAGGCCTTTCCAGGCTTCGACCGCCTGCTTCCACTGCTCGCCCTTCGGCGCGTACGGGCGGCCTTCGACATAGGCAACAGTGGTGTCGTCCACCGCCACCAAGCCTACGCGGGCACCGGCTTCGATGGACATGTTGCAGATGGTCATGCGGCCTTCCATCGACAATTCGCGGATGGCGCTGCCAGCAAATTCCATGGCGTGGCCGTTACCACCGGCGGTACCGATCTTGCCGATCACGGCCAGGACGATGTCCTTGGCGGTTACGCCGGCAGGCAACTGGCCTTCCACGCGCACCAGCATGTTCTTCATCTTCTTGGCGACCAGGCACTGGGTAGCGAGCACGTGCTCTACCTCGGAAGTGCCGATACCGTGGGCCAGGGCACCGAAGGCGCCGTGGGTGGAGGTGTGCGAGTCACCGCAGACCACAGTCATGCCAGGCAAGGTGGCACCCTGCTCCGGGCTGATGACGTGGACGATGCCTTGACGCTCGTCATTCATCTTGAATTCGACGATGCCATATTCGTCACAGTTCTCGTCAAGGGTCTGCACCTGCAGGCGCGACACCTGGTCGACGATGGCCTCGATACCGCCCTTGCGCTCTGGCGTGGTCGGCACGTTGTGGTCAGGCGTGGCGATGTTGGCGTCGATGCGCCAAGGTTTGCGGTTGGCCAGGCGCAGGCCTTCGAAGGCCTGGGGCGACGTCACTTCGTGGATGATGTGACGGTCGATGTAGATCAAGGACGAGCCGTCATCACGGCGCTTGACCTCATGGGCTTCCCAGAGTTTGTCGTAGAGCGTTTTGCCAGCCATCAGACTGTTCCTCATCAGCGTCTTTCTATGCCAAAGACCCCTTGGCTTGTGCGGTCGATGCTAGGGGGTTAGATTGAATAACTCAAATTCATAATTTTTATGCTTTGGATAACCAACAGGAATGCGACTTCATGGATCTGGCCAACCTTAGCGCCTTCATCGCGATTGCCGAAACTGGTAGTTTTTCCGGGGCGGCCGACCGCCTGTTCCTGACTCAACCGGCCGTCAGCAAACGCATCGCCGGACTGGAACAGCAACTGGATGTGCGCCTGTTCGACCGGCTGGGCCGCGAGGTGACCCTGACCGAGGCGGGCCGCGCCCTGCTTCCCCGCGCCTACCAGATCCTCAACGTCCTCGATGATACCCGGCGCGCGCTGACCAATTTGACCGGAGAAGTGAGTGGTCGGCTGACCCTTGCCACCAGCCACCATATCGGCTTGCACCGCCTACCCCCGCTGCTGCGGGCCTTCACCCGGGAATACCCTGCAGTGGCGCTGGATATTCAGTTCATGGATTCGGAAGCGGCCTACGACGAGATCCTCCATGGCCGCGCGGAGATTGCCGTTATCACCTTGGCACCCGAGCCGCACCACTTGGTCAAGGCCGTGCCGGTATGGGACGACGCCCTGGACTTCGTCGCCGCTCCCGAGCACCCGCTGGCCAACAACCAAGCGGTCAGCCTGGCCGACGTCGCCCGCCACCCGGCCGTGTTCCCCGGCGGCAACACTTTTACCCACCACATTGTTCAGCGCCTGTTCGAAAGCCAGGGCCTGACGCCGAACATCGCCATGAGTACCAACTATCTGGAAACCATCAAGATGATGGTGTCCATCGGCCTGGCCTGGAGCGTGCTGCCGCGCACCATGCTCGACGAACAGGTTGCACCCATCGCATTGCCGGGCATACAGCTGTCTCGCCAGCTAGGCTACATTTTGCACACGGAGCGTACGCTTTCGAACGCGGCCAGGGCATTCATGGCCCTGCTCGACAGCCACGCGGGGCCCGCTTGACCGGTCGTCAGCCCGGTATTGCCACCTCCAAGGACGCGTCATACGCCAAAGGTCTGGTACCGATGCCCAAATCAGCGAATCGCTTTTTGCGCCTGCCGCGCATACCAGCGGCCGACCCTCAGGAGTCGGAACAGGCCTGGCAGAACGCCCCACAGTTGCTGGCCGCACTCAACGGCGCGCGGCTGGGTGCCTGGCTATGGGATATCGACAGCGGCCGGGTGAGCTGGTCACGGGGCACCCAGGCCCTGTTCGGCTTCGACCCGCAGCGCCCGCTCCCCGCAGATATCGACTACCTCGACCTGCTGCCGGAGGAAGACCGTGCGCGCACACGCCAGGTGTTCCAGGCAGTGTTCAACGGCGAACCGGTGGAACAGGCCATGCGCCACCGTATCCGCTGGCCGGACGGCAGCCTGCACTGGCTGGAGATCAACGGCAGCCTGACCCACGACCCGAACGGCCGGCCGCAGATGATCGGGGTGATCCGTGAAATCACCCGCCAGCGCGAGCGGGAAACGGCGTTGATCAATTCGGAAAAACGCTTCGCTACCCTGTTCCACCTCAGCCCCAATGCCATTTTGCTCACCCGACGCCACGACGGCATGATCTTCGAGGTCAACCAGCACTTCGAAGACATGTTCGGCTGGCCCGGCAGCCAGGTGATCGGCAAGACCAGCCTGGAGCTTGGCCTGTGGGCAAACCCCGAACAGCGCCACCAGTTGCTGGAGTCGACCCGTGGCAACACTGGGCCTTTGATAATGGAAGTACAGTTCCGCGCTACCAGCGGCAAGGTGCATGACGGCATCCTCTGTACCCAGGGCATCGAACTGGAGGGCGGGACCTTCCTGCTCAGCACCTTTATCGATACCACCGAGCGCAAGCGTGCCGAGCAGGCCTTGAAGGACAGCCAGGAGCGCCTGGACCTGGCCCTGGATTCGGCACAGCTGGGCACCTGGGACTGGCATATTCCCAGCGGCATGCTCTACGGTTCGGCGCGCGCCGCACAGCTGCACGGCCTGCCGCCCATCCCGTTTCACGAATCGTTCGACGCGTTTTTCGAAGGGGTCCCGGAGCAAGAGCGCAATTCGATGCGCCAGGCCTACCGCAGCCTGCGCGAAGGACCTGCCGGCAACTACCAGATCACCTACCGGGTACAGCTGGAAAACGGCATTTCGCGCTACATCGAAAGCCGCGCCCGGCTGTACCGCGACGAGCAGGGCAACCCGCTGCGCATGGCTGGCACTTTGCTCGACATCACCGACCAGGTGGAGCGCGAACAGCGCCTGAGCGCTTCGGAAGAGAAGTTCGCCAGCCTGTTCCAGGTAAGCCCCGACCCAATCTGTGTCACCCGCCAGGACACCGGGCAGTTCATCGAGATCAATCCGGCGTTCACCCAGACCTTCGGCTGGAGCACCGAGCAGGTGATCGGCCGCACCGCCGAGGAAATCGGCCTGTGGGCGGAGTCCATCGAGCGCGCGCAACGCATAGAGCGGGTAATCCGCGAACAGGCCCTGAGCAACGTCGCCGTAGTGGTCAACCACCGCAATGGGGCGCCGCTGACCTGCGTGATTTCCAGCCGCCTGATCACCGTCGATGACCAGCCTTGCAGTGTTACCACCCTGCGCGACATCACCCAGCAGCAGCGCGCCGAGGCGGCGCTGAAGTCCAGCGAGGAGAAGTTTGCCAAGGCCTTCCACTCCAGCCCTGACGCCATCACCATCACCGAACGCTACAGCGGTCGCTACCTGGAAATCAACGACGGTTTCTGCCGCCTGACCGGCTACAACGCCGCCGACGTGGTCGGCCGCACGGTGTACGAGATCGGCATCTGGGCCGACGACAAGCAGCGCAGCGCCCTGCTGGCCGAGTTGCGCGAGCGTGGCCGGGTGCATCATCGCGAGATGCTCGGGCGCAACAAGCGCGGTGACATCCTCACTGTGGAGGTGTCGGTGGAGCCGATCACCCTCAATGAGGTGGACTGCCTGCTGGTGAACGCCCGCGATGTCAGCCAGCTGAAAAATGCCCAGGCACAGATTCGCCACCTGGCCTACCACGACCCGCTGACCAACCTGCCCAACCGCGCCCTGCTGATGGACCGCCTGAGCCAGCAGATCGCCCTGCTCAGGCGCCACAACCTGCGCGGCGCCCTGCTGTTCCTCGACCTCGACCACTTCAAGCACATCAACGACTCGCTGGGCCACCCGGTGGGCGACACGGTGCTGAAGATCATCACAGCGCGGCTGGAAGCCAGTGTGCGCCTGGAAGACACCGTGGCGCGCCTGGGTGGCGATGAGTTCGTGGTATTGCTCAGCGGCCTGGAAGGCAGCCGCGAGCTGGTCGAAGAGAAAGTCCGCGGGCTGGCCGATACCCTGCGCGAACTGCTGGCCGAGCCGATGTCGCTGGATGGCCAGCGCCTGCAGGTAACACCCAGCATCGGCGTGGCGCTGATCCCTGACCACGGCGCCACCCCGGCCGACCTGCTCAAGCGTGCCGATATCGCCCTGTACCGTGCCAAGGATTCCGGGCGCAACACCACCCAGCTGTTTCATACCACCATGCAGAAAGCTGCCAGCGAGCGCCTGCGCATGGAGAACGACCTGCGCCTGGCCTTGGCCCGCGGCGAGTTGGCGCTGCACTTCCAGCCGCAGGTGGATGCGCGCGACAACCGCATCGTCGGTGCCGAGGTGCTGCTGCGCTGGCATCATCCGCAACTGGGTCAGCAGCCACCGGCGCAATTCATTCAGGTGCTGGAAGAAAGCGGCCTGATCCTGGAGGTTGGCAGCTGGATCCTCGACGAAGCTTGCGATGCCTGCGCGCGCATGCTCGGCGACGGGCTGATCGACGCCGATGATTTCAGCTTGTGCGTGAACATCAGCCCACGGCAGTTCCGCCAGAACGACTTTGTCGGGCGGGTGCTGCGCAGTCTGGATGATTACCGCCTGCCACGGCGAATGCTGACGCTGGAAATTACCGAAGGCATCGTCATCCAGAACCTGGAGGACACCATCAGCAAGATGCGCGAGCTGAAGCGCTACGGGGTGAGCTTTGCCATGGATGATTTCGGCACCGGTTATTCCTCGCTGACCTACCTGAAACGCCTGCCAGTGGATGCGCTGAAGATCGACCAGACCTTCGTGCGCGATGCGCCGGAAGACCCCAACGACGCCGAAATCGTCCGCGCCATCGTCGCCATGGCTCGCAGCCTGGATCTGACGGTGATTGCCGAAGGGGTGGAGCTGACCGAACAGCTGGAGTTCCTGGAGCAGCTGGGGTGCCACCTGTACCAAGGGTACTTGCACAGCCGGCCGCTGCCGTTGCCGGAGTTCCGGCAGATGTTGCTGGAGGCGCCGGCGGATTACTGAAACCGATGCAGATGCGATTCCTGTGGGAGCGGCCTTCAGGCGATCACAATAAAAAGGGCACCCCTGGGGGTGCCCTTTTTCACATCTACACGATCAGTTCAGCGCTGGCTTGTCGCCGTTGATCGGAATGCGCTTGGCCTTGGCCTCTTCAGGCACGATGCGCAGCAGGTCGATGCTGAGCAGGCCATTGGCCAGGCCGGCGGCCTTGACTTCGATATGGTCGGCCAGGCGGAACGACAGCTTGAAGGCGCGTTGCGCGATACCCTGATGCAGGTAGGTCACTTCAGCAGGGCCATTGTCGCGCTTGCCACCGGTCACGGTCAGGACACCTTTTTCAACCTGCAGGTCGAGGTCCTCTTCCTGGAAACCGGCTGCAGCAACCACGATACGGTAGTGGTCATCGCCATGCTTTTCCACATTGTAGGGCGGGTAGCTGCTACCGGCCTCGTTACGTGCCGCGGATTCGAACAGGTCGTTGAAACGGTCGAAACCAACGGAATGGCGGAACAGTGGAGCGAGAGAGAAAGCGGTAGTCATGGTCATGAACTCCTGAGATTCAGCAAGTAAGTCATTACGCGACCCGACTTCGGCATCGCGTACTCAAGAGATATGGCCGGGGGAAATGCTTTCAAGGGGGGAGCAGAAAAAATCTGGATTCCTGCGTTGGGCTTGACGGCCTCTTCGCGGGTAAACCCGCTCCCACAGGGAGCTCACACATTCCAAAACCTGCGCCGAACCTGTGGGAGCGGGTTTACCCGCGAAAGGGCCGGATCAGGCAACACAAGCCTCCAGGGAAACCGCCTCACCCCCCAGCAACCTGCTGATCCGCGCACAGTCATCCTCCCGCCGCAATTCGGCAAACAGCACAACCGCTTCGGGATAACTGCGGGTCAGCATCGCCAGCCACTGCTTCATCCGCCCCGGTGCATAGCGCGGCGACAACTTGGCCTGGGCCTGACGCCAGAACTCGCGAAGCAACGGCAGCAGGTCGTCCCAGCTCATCGGCTGGTACTCCCGCCCGTCACGCGCCGCGGCAATCTGCAGCCCAAGATCGGGGCGCGAAACCAGCCCACGACCCAGCATGATGTCTTCGGCGCCACTGACCTCACGACAGCGCCGCCAGTCGTCCACGGTCCAGATCTCGCCGTTGGCGAACACTGGCACCTTGACCACATCCTGCACCCGCGCCACCCACTCCCAGTGGGCCGGGGGCTTGTAGCCCTCGACCTTCGTCCGCGCATGCACCACCAGGTGCGCCGAACCACCTTCGGCCAGCGCCGTGGCACACTCCAGCGCGCCATCGGGGCTGTCGAAACCCAGGCGCATCTTCGAGGTGACCGGGATATGTGCGGGCACGGCACGGCGCACTTCACGCACAATAGCGTGCAGCAGCTCCGGCTCCTTGAGCAGCACCGCTCCACCGCGCGACTTGTTCACGGTCTTGGCCGGGCAACCAAAGTTCAGGTCTATCACCGGCGCGCCCAACTGGCAGGCCAGCGCGGCGTTTTCCGCCAGGCACACAGGGTCCGAACCCAACAACTGCACGCGCATTGGTACCCCTGCAGCGGTCCGTGCGCCATTGCGCAACTCGGGCGCCAGCTTGTCGAACGAGGAAGGCGGCAGCAGGCGGTCGCACACGCGAATGAACTCGGTGACGCACCAGTCGATACCGCCCACGCGGGTCAGCACGTCGCGCAGGATGTTGTCGACCAGCCCCTCCATGGGGGCCAGGGCAATTTGCATGTCAGGTTCTCGGCGGAAAAAGCCGGCAGTCTAACAAAAATTGCCGGTGTTTCAGGCGCCGATCAGCGCCGGGCCGTAACCGTCGAGGAACTCCGCCGGCATGCGCTTGGGCTTGCCGCTGGACAGCTCGATGCAGGCAAAGGTGGTCTGGGCGCGCAGCAAAGTCACGCCGTCGCGCGGGCGCTTGAGCTGGAAGCGCCGGGTCATGCGCAGGCGCTGGTCCCAGTTGATGATCCAGGTGGCCAGTTGCAACTCGTCATCCTCGTAGGCAGCGGCCAGGTAGTCGATTTCGTGGCGCACCACGGCCATGGCCCGGTCCAGTCGGCGATATTCGGCCAGGTCCAGGCCCAGGCGTTGGGAGTGGCGCCAGGCGCAGCGCTCCAGCCAGGTAACGTAGACCGCGTTGTTGGCGTGGC
Organism: Pseudomonas sp. PNPG3; assembly: GCF_023093815.1. Classification (NCBI taxonomy): domain Bacteria; kingdom Pseudomonadati; phylum Pseudomonadota; class Gammaproteobacteria; order Pseudomonadales; family Pseudomonadaceae; genus Pseudomonas; species Pseudomonas sp. PNPG3. The sequence continues at coordinate 1,875 of NZ_JALLKV010000066.1, read as the reverse complement.
CGAGGCCGTCGATATCCTCGTTGCCGACGCGCAGGTCGATGACGAAAGGTGTTGCCAGGTCCCAGCTCATGTTCGCTTCCTTGGAGCAAAAGTGGATTTAGCAGGGACCGCCCAGGGAAAGTCCAGCCCTTCTGCACTTGCCTGCGGGGCTACGCGGTCCCTGTAGGAGCGGCCTTGTGTCGCGATGGGGCGCGCAGCGGCCCCAAAAATCTCAGTCCCGACACAGATTGCCGGGGCTGCTGCGCAGCCCATCGCGACACAAGGCCGCTCCTACAGGCACCGCGCCAGCCCGGGCCAGCAGCTCCAGCACCGCTTCACTCAGGCGCGGGTCGGACAGCACGCGCTGGTGTCCACCCGCCTCAAGCAGCATCAGGCGGCTATCGAACCAGGCCTTGTGGATAACCCGGGCCTCATCGGCTGCGACCAAGGCATCATCGGCGGCATGCGCCACCAGCCCGGGCAACTCCAACTGGTAACCCGTCACATCCAGCCGCGCAATCTGCATGCCCACATCCCGCTCCACCTGGCGAATGAATGCAGCCCGCGCCCGCGCCGGCAGCCCCAGACGATGGGCAAAGCCACGCAGTACGCCCAATAGCCGCGCCGGGGCAGCGATGCTGACCGCTGCCTCGGTACGCAGCCCCATCTGCAAGGCCAGCAATACACTGGCGCCGCCCATGGAATGGCCAATAACCGCGCGCAGCGGCGGCAGCTCGGCGGCAGCTTCCAGCAGCGCTCGGGCAAACAACACCACATTTGCCTGTTCGCCAGGCGAACGGCCATGCCCCGGCCCCTCCAGCGACACCACCGTGTGCCCCGCCTGCACCAAGGTTTCGATCAACGCGGCAAACTGGGTCGGGCGCCCCTCCCAGCCGTGCATCATCAGCACGGTCGGCCCCTTGCCCCAGCGCAAGGCCGACAAGCCGAAGCGCAAAGTGATGCGCTCGGCGCTGGCCAGCACGGGCAACTCCCAATCCCGTGGCGGCAGGTTGCGAGGGGTCATGAAGGCACGGCGCATCCTGCCCGCGACATGCTCGGGGGCCAGGCGGCCCAAGGTTCCATTGACACCACGAATCCAGCTCAGGGTAGTCATCGCCATGCTCCAGGCTCAAAGCACCGCCGATTTGGCGGCGCGCAGAATACGATCGGACAGTTCGCTGGTGCCCAGGGCACGGGCAAGCGCCAGGCCACCAACCATCAGGGCCAGGTCGGCCAATGCCTTGTCGGCGTCCTCGGGGCGGTCGACCATGGCGGCTGCCATCAACTCGATGTGCTCGGCCAGAACCTCGCGGAAGGCCTCTGGCAGGCGCTGCATCTCGCCCAGCGAATTGGGCAGCGGGCAGGCATGCACTTCGGCATCACGGTGCTTGCGCGACAGATAGAAAGCACTGGCCAACGCCCGCCGCCCGGCACCATCGAGGCTGGGGTCGATCTGTGCGAGCAAGGCGCGGCGCTCGCCCAGCAACTGGCGGAACGCTTCGAGCATCAACTCGTCCTTGCTGTCGAAGTGGGCGTAGAAACCACCGACGGTCAGACCTGCCGCACCCATGACCTGGCTGACGCTGGGCTCGGCCGGGCCGTGCTGGATCAACGCACTTCGCGCCGCCTCGAGAATGCGCTCGCGGGTTCTGCTCTTCTTGTCGCTCATCAGGCCACTCGCCGATCAAAATATGATGATCGAAATATTATTCGCATAATATTTTTTGGCAAGCAGAATCTGTAGCCGCCTGTCGGTCGCGAAATTTTGATTAGGGGAGAAAAACAAAAGGCCCATTCAATAATCGAATGAGCCTTCAAAGTCCCGCAAAACGCGGGTAAACGTGGCGTCCCCTAGGGGACTCGAACCCCTGTTACCGCCGTGAAAGGGCGGTGTCC
>NZ_JALLKV010000065.1:0-29189 GCF_023093815.1 Pseudomonas sp. PNPG3 | reverse complement strand
GGCAGCACGGTACCGGAAAGGTCAGGTGTTGCACTCAGTTTTCGCGGCCGCCCTGATTCAGTAAATTCTCTTTTACTGGCTGTGATACGGCAATGAAGTGATTGGAGTTTGATACCGTGGCGGCCATAATAGGCCCTGGTGCCCAGCGTTCAATTGATTTCTGTAGCTCATGAATATATGAGACAACAGTAGTACCATATTTTTTTATCTTTTCTAGCAGCATGCCGTTTACGACGGTGTTGCTTAGCACGACTTTTGGTCGTGGCGTAAATAGATAGCTCAGGATAGTGTTTTTATAAGCCTCAGACTTGTAGTCGGAAAGGACAATGGTCTCACAAATCTTCTCAAACTCTTTTCGCAATACTCCGTCGTTTACAAGCAAAAGCTTGAAATTGTGTCTGCCCGCTTTCTTCCATTCTTTCAGCATAGTAAGAAGAACTATTTGCGCCCCTGCACGTGCTGCATCGTGGCCTAATACGAGGATGTCGGGTGTTGGGTAAGGCTGAGTTGCGCCAGTTTGGAGTAGGCCGAGGCGAGTGGCATTAAGCCAAGCATAACCGTACTTCAGGTCAGGTTCGAGATGATTACCTTCGGCCCATTCGTTCCAAGCATTAATGAAAATAAAACGTCGTTCTGGTGGCTGTAAGGATCTGACCTTGGCAGCCATTGTAGCAAGCCAGAAAGAGTAATATTCTGGAGAAGAGTTAACCCATGAATGCCCCCGCTCTTGACGGCGGGCAGTGTTGTCCCAAGAAGGGGTTACTGCTGGAAAAGTGTTATATCCAAGATCGGAGGCTGTGTAATCTTCAACTAGTTGTTTATAGTCTCTCACTTCACCAGTGAAGGTTTGGGGATCAGATAAATTAACATTTTGCGAAATGTTTCTTGCGGACGAACCCAGAGGCGGAAATTGGATTGCAAAATCATAGCCAATATCGGCAGGGTTAGGCGAATCGAAACTCTGCATGAACGCTAAACAAATTTCACCAAGCCCTTCTTCTCGGCAGACTTCACGCCATATTTCCGCAGTGGCTTTAGCGTTCGGCAACTGCATGGGGCGATAAACAATCAAAAGAGGACGGCCATCCACTTTGATATAGCGCGGGTCTCTAAGCGCAGGCATTAAATCAAGTATGAAGCGCCTGTCGCTTTCTGGCGAATACTGCTGACCGATTAGAACGTGATGGTCCCCCCCGTCCCACGTTCTGGTCCAGTTTTCGTTTGCCCAGCAATAGCAAAATGGTATATCGGGCTTTCCACTTGCGATTAGGCGATCAACAGGCATCTCCATAAGTCTTTTGCCATTGAACCAGTAATAATAGAAGCAAAATCCTTCTATGCCGGATGCTTTGGCTAGCTCGGCTTGCTTTATTAAAATATTTTCGTCGTTCAGGTCATAGTAGCCAATGTCTGGATGTGGGACATGTGGCTGATAGTGTCCTTCATATTGCTGTTTGGCTCTGCGTACATTAGTCCATTCAGTAAAGCCGGTACCCCACCACTCATCATTTTCCGGGAAGGTATGAAATTGAGGAAGATAGATGGCAATCGCACGAATATCTACTTCTGCGTCTGAAATAGTCCCAAGCTTATGTTTGGAGATGTAAGCGATTTTTTTTTCTTGCTTAGCATCAAAGCCTGAATCGTTTAGATCTTGCAGCGTCGCTAAGCTAGTCCCATGCTTGATGTCCAGCTTGCGCCTACTGATCATCAAGTTTGTGCTTACTGTTTCTTCTAGTTCTGGTTGCTCAGCTATTACCTTTTGATAAAGAGACAGAGCTTCAGAATATAGCCCTTGAGAGTACTTTTCGTTGGCTAGTTTTAATTTAGACATGTACTGAGAGCCTGCTTGTCAATTCAGTTAGAAGCGAGTGTAGGGGTTTTGGTACGCTGTTTCGCGGGGTTAAGTGCTTGCTTTGCAATTGATGTCATGCTGTTGGCGAGCGCCAGCCAATCACCGTTAGTAGCGTACTGGGTGTCAGTTGGGCAAATACTAGTTACTTGCTCGTTAAGCTTTGAGATTAATGCGGCTATAAAGTGGTGGTCGCTATTAGATAGTCTGTTCCAGACGGTGGTGTCAATGCGGTTGGGATGAGCGAAGCGCAACTCAAATTTTTTCTCTTCCGCGTCTTGGTTGTCAGCGAACCAGCTGTCTAATACTCCGCAGTCTTCGGGGAATTCAAGGCGTGGATGGGAGTCAAAGTTCTCATCTGAAAAAGTGGCGACTCTATAAGTGAAGGATGGCCATGTTTTCTCGCCGAGCACTACATTGCTGAGCATGATTTCAATGCTGTGATAGTTTTCCATTTGATATGATTTGTTCAGCACTACCCCGTCGTAACGCAGAGTGTCTGGCCATTTATGGAGTATCTCCAGTAGTCGCTCTAGGCCTTTACAAATCATAGCTATGGGGGCGTAATTAGATATTTCGTGCTTGATCGGCGCGTTAAGGAAAGCTATTAGTTTTATAGCGAGCGCTTTGAGTTGTGCCCAATCAGTGGTTGAGAGCTTGCTTAGTGATCCATTGCTGCCTGCTGTGGCAGAGCCTTTTTGCGGTATTAGTAAAATTTCTTTAACACCATCGAACTGATTTGCTGTGCTGAGGAAGTTACTATTTTTTTCGAAGCTAAAGCCTGTGATGTGATCTTCAGATATAGTTTTGAATTTAATGTGATCCACATAGTGATCGCCAACGAAAGTCTCGTTAAGTTCCCACTCAATTATGTGTTTGTCATTGTTGTTGTAGATGAGTTTTGCGTTAAATGAGTCGATTTCCCAAGGTGTTTGAGCTTTCTTTAATAATTTTTTTACTTTGAACTTTTGCTGATCAAGCTCAAGTGACAGTTGGTGGCTTGCTTTTTGCGTTAGTTCAAGGGCTTCTTGAGTTTTATGCAAGGCTGCTAATAGTAATGCGTTCTCACCTTCCAATTCATTGATGAGAGAAAACTCAAGTTTAGTCAAGCCTGGTGCATCATTTTTTTTAGTTGTGATCGTTTTTCTAGTTGAGACCGTTTTTTTATTTAGCTGTTCAAAAAGGTATTTGTCTTCAACTGTTGTGTGCTCGTTGCCAATAAGATCCAGGAGTGATTTAGCCAGTCTATCAAGCTCTCGGAGGCTGTATTTTTTGTCAACGTAACAGTTTATGAGCAGATTAGGTAGCGGAGGTAAAGAAACGGCATTGTTTTTCGGAAGGTCTTTGACTTGAATGTTTGTTTGCCATTTTTTATTAAGAGTCTCGATACAGCGCTCAGTTTGTTCGAGGGCGCAATTCCTAGGAATCAAAACAGAGCGCTCAGGATTTCTCTCTCTAAAAGCAAGCATCGCCTTTGTGGCAACTTCCCATTTGCTTAAAGCGATCTCAAAATCTTTTTCTGTGCAGGTATTGTTAAGAAATAGCTCTGTTAAAATTTCGACTGGAGAGCTATAAACCAATACAAACAGAATGTTCGGATCAAATTGGTGCCAATAGTCAAGTGTCTGGACGCTGTTGGTGTCAGTCCAATGCCATAAAGGCGAGCTGTGATTAGCTAGAAAAATATCGATCGCGATTTGGTCGAAAAGTTTTCCTGCGGATAGTGAGTGTGAGTCGCTATATTGATTTATTCTCTCTAGGGCATTTTCGTGCCACAAATGGATGGAGAACTCGCTATCGTGCCTGGAGTTTTTCGCAGTGGATGATCCTCCTGCGTAAAAAGCTTCGGCTAACTTGTTTAGCGAAGATTGAGTATGTCCAGTTATGCAGAGACTTTTCATTATCAATTTTCTAAATTAAGAATTTTGTGGGGTGTCTGTCTTGGAGTTGGTTGCAAGAATGATTTGTTTAGCATGACTGCACGATTTAAGAGGCTATATGCCGTATTCTGCATTGCATGCTTGTTGGTGGGAGAGCTAAGCCACCATAAGGGCCGGACAGATAATCCAAGCTAAGCGCCGGGTGATAATAAGGATCATCGTTACCTGTTTCAAACCGTCCCGCCAAGAAGTTTTTTTGCTCGCGTAGGGCTCTAGCTCTTTTTTCTGGAGCATCGTCTTTGCCACGGCTAGCAGACTCTGCATGTATCAGTTGGGCAAAAGGGGTCCATGTCGAATGTAGACCCTTTTCCTGTATCCGCAGGCAAAGGTCTACGTCATTAAACGCGACTGGGAATGCGATCTCATCTAGACCTCCTACTGAATCAAATATGGTTTTTCTGATCAGCAAGCACGCCGCCGTCACTGCGCTTTGTCGGTGCGCAATTTGATTCAAGCCTAAATACCCGGAGTCGTTTTCTTGAAGAGTATTCCCAGTATGTGCAGCTAGCCCATTTACACCGACCACTACACCGCCATGTTGCACCATGCGGTTTGGCCACAAAAGCTTCGCACCCACCGCGCCAACGCCCGGTCGATACACCTGTGTAACCATTTCCTTAAGCCAGCCGCTCTCGATAATCTCGATATCGTTGTTCACCAGGCCAATCAACTCGCCCGAGGCAAAACCTGCCGCTCGATTGTTGATCGTCGAATAGTTGAACGGGTAGGGATGCTCCAGAACAATCACGCCCCGTGCTTTGATATCGTCGAAATACGCCAAGGTGTCGGGATCGCTGGACTGGTTGTCTACGACGATGATTTCCAGGTCCGGATAATCGGTGTTGTTAAGCAGTCCTTCGATGCAGGCGTGCAGCAACTTGTACTGATCCCGCGTAGGCACGATCAGGCTCACCCGTGGCAGCTTCTCCGGCAGCGGCCAGTGGGTTCGGAGCAGTGCCGGGTAATCCGGCACACGGCTTACCGCAGCACCTGGTGCCAGCGACTGGCACAACCATTCGACTGCACTCAACCGTTGTGGTGACGGCTCTGCCTGCTCCGGGCTGGCCGGCGCATGGCTGGTTCGGTGATAGAGCACACGCGGCAAGTGCGCGACGCTCGCTTCACTGTTCTGCGTGGCCAGTGCGATACCTGCGGTAAAGTCGTACCAGCCAACGGTTGCTTGTTGTGCTCGGGCTGCCAGTAGCGTGAGGGCTTGCTTGACGATGCCCGCCCCAAAGATCGCCCCCGGCGTGAAGATATCCGCGCCAATGAACAGGTCGATGTCCCACATAGGTTTCAGCCAAGGCAGGCTTCGCTCACCCTGGAGGCCATCACGGTCACAGTCGGCAAATGCCCAGGCGTTGCCGTCGTCCAGCAGCGCGCAAAGGTACGGCAACGCCAACGGGGCCAGGCGATCACCGGCCATCAGGGGCAGAATGCGATCGCAGCCTGCAGCCAGCAGTTGTTGGAGGGCCGCTCGCAAGTCCTCAGGCGCGGTCGTGGCCAACTGGTGCAGGTTCGCACGGTCGTCGCCAAGGCTGTCCAGGCTAGCCCGTTCCAGGTCCGGGTCGCCGTTGCTGATCAGCAGCAGGCCTGCTTTGCCTTGCAGGGGTGGGCGCTCCAGGCCCTCCAAGCGCTGGAAGGCTTCGAACCACTGTGGATAATGTTGCCAGCCTGCGCTTTTCGGCAGGCGCACGGCCTGTTCCTTGGCCACTTCGGTGAGCAGTGCCACGGTGGCGGCATCATGTGTCGGGTCGAGCTTGCGCAGCAGCCCTTCGACCCCCTCCGGCCAACAGCACAGGCGGATAGGGCTGCCGGCCAGCGGCTGGCCCAAGTCGTTCGCCACATCCAGTACGTGCACCTTGCCGTCGGCCAGCTCCCAGGGCAGGTCAATGGCAAAACCATGATCGCTGGTGTCGCGGTAGGCGAGGGCTTGGTTGTGCGCATTGCAGGTAGCGGTGCAGATAACCCGGTTGCCCTCGCGCACTGTCACTTCTACATGGCGGCGAGGCGATTGCGGGTCCCACGACCAGCCGCCCACGCGCAGGCCACCGGTGTGCCATACCTGAGAGGCGGTAGCTGAGGCTTCTAAGTTGGGGGCGATCGGGAGCACGATATCGCCGTCCAGGGCAAAGGCCTGGTTGGCGATACGCGCAGTGATCACCCGTGCCTCGGCCAGCCAGCTCTGACGCAGCTGCACGGCAAAACCATGGAACTGGTCACCTGACGGTGCTTGCGGTTCGTACTGGTCGGCGCGGGCCAGGGCCACACTGGCCCCATCGATGAACACTTCCACCACCGGGCGTTCCTCGGGCTGCGCGGTGTCCATGGCCCAGCCCTGCAGTACATCGCCCTGCAGGGCCAGGATGGCGCCTTTGAATGCATGAAGGGCGACGGAAGGCTGGCCCGCCTGGGGCTTTTCCAGCAGATCTTGGGTCATCAGGCTTGGCTCAGTGAATAGGGGAGGGAGGTCAGCGCTTGCGCGCCGGCTTCGGTGGCGACCGGCCCGGTGCTGGCAAATAGCGCGACGGAGAGTTCGCTGGCGAGCATCGGCGCCTGCCAGCCGGCGCCGGGGGTGTCGTCCAGGCTGAGCACTGCGTCGCAGCCTGCGGCGCGGGCACGCTCGGCAAGGCTGAAACCTTGCAGTGCGGGCAGCCGGTGAACGGCGCCGGTCGCCTGCAGTGCCTTGAGCCAGGGCGTGTCGTCCTTGGCCAGCAACACCAGCGGCAGTTGTTCGCGGATTACCTGCCTGGCCAAAGCCAGCCAGCGTTGGGCAATGACCGGGTTGTTCAGGGCATCGCCTATCAGCAGTACCCGGGGTGAGTCGGTTGCCGTGGCCGAGCGCTCGGTAGTGGCAGGCAGTAGCCACTTGGCCTCGGCATGGGCACCCATATATACGCCTTGCAGAGCTTGCCAGGGCAGTTGCACGCTGGTGGCTTCGCGGGCGAAGCGTTGCCAGTCGTAGTCCCCGTCCCGGCTCAGCAGGCGGTCGTCACTGCAGGCGATGCGGTAAGGCTTGCCTAGCTGGCCGGGTAGCTCGCACAGGGCGATTGGGCAGCGGGCCAGCTGTTCGTAGGCGATATCGGTTACGGGGAGCAGGCGCAATGCTTCTATCAGTTGGTCCAGCTCGCCTGGGATAGCAAAGTCCAGACGCAAGGGCAAAGGGCTCAGAGGCGCTTGCAGCGTCGCCCAGGTGCGATGAGGTTCATGTCGCCAGGCAAGGTTGAATGCTGCTTCGGTGTGGGAGCCATCATGAATGTGCAGAGTTCTGGCCCCGAAGGGTTGGAGTGGCTCGAAGGATGCAGGTTGGGCCGCTGGCCTCATCGCCGGCAAGCCAGCTCCCACAGGGCCCCCGTTGGTCTGGGCTGGCCAGGAGGCTTCGCGGGCAGCAGCGGGAAGGCTCGCCAGTTTGACCAGGCGCGCACGCTGCAGGGCATCGCGGGCCGGCTTGATCGGGTCGCGCAGGGTAAAGGCGTTGTAGCGTGCGGAGGCGTCTGGGTAACGCTTGCGCAGGATGGCGTTGTTGTGGGCCACGCGCAGGGCTTTTTCGGCGCCAAATGAAATGCCGCCCTGGTGGGCCACGAACACATTCGGCGCCCCCATGTGGCGCCAGCCCAGGCCGCGGGCGCGCAGGCACCAGTCAGTTTCCTCGCCGTAGCCGCGGGCCAGATCCACTTCGTCTAGGTAGCCCACTTCATCCAGTGCCGCGCGTTTGATGTACAGGCAGAAGCCGCAGCCTGTTTCAATTTCTATCGGCGGGCTATCGGTCTGTCGGGCCAGTTCATCCAGCTCGGCCTGCGCCTTGGCGCTAGGCATGGCATGGCTGAGCTGGCTTTGCGGAAAGCTCATCAGCTCGCCGTTGTTCGTGAATGGGGTCACCGAGGCGATGCGGGCGTCGCTGTAGGCCACCTGGCGCAGGCGGTCGAGCCAGGCGCCATGCACCCGGGTGTCAGCGTTCAGCCACACCACGTCCTTGTTCGGGCTCAGGGCCATGGCGCGGTTCATGCTGCGGATGAAGCCCAGGTTCACGGCATTGTGCACCAAGGTGATCTTGCCCTTGGCGGCGAGCACCTTTAGCGCCTTGGCCAGGGCTGGCACGGGCGTCTGGTCTTCGATTACTACAAGGCGATGCGGGGTGCGGTTGAGTTTGCGCGCATCGAGTGCGCTGTTGATGCATTCGAGGGTTTCAGTGAGGCCGTCATAGACAGGTATAAGTACGTCCACCGGTTGCTGTTCTCCGCCACCGTTCACGCTGGCGGGCGGTACGAATACCGGCATGGCGTACACTGGGCTGCCGAGCAGGGCGGTGCCATTGGCAAAGTGCAGGTGCACCGCCGCAGTCGGGTTCGGCACGCTCACTCGCAGGCCACCATGTGTGCCGGGCAGCCCTGCAGCGCTGAGCAGTGGGTGCGTGGCGCTGGCCAGGGTGCTCACCTTCACGCCGTTGGCATCAATCTGCAGCGCCGCGGGGGCTTGCAGATTGGCCAGGTCGATCGCCCAGCCCTGGATTACCCGTTGCTCCGGCAGGTAGCGCACCACGCCCACGGTGCGCGGGGCATCGGCTTGTTCGGCCAGTAGCTTGAGTACCTGTGCCAGCTCTTTGCCGGTGTGGATCTCTGGAAGGTGGGCCAAGATCATGCGGCGCAGCTCGGCCGGGGTTTCCGACTGGCTGCGGGCCTGCCACAGCATCATGCGCAGGGCCACGTCGTTGGGTTGGGTTTTCCACGCCGTTGTCAGGTAACGGGTGGCCAGTTCGAAGTGTTGTTGCGCCAGTAGGCTGCGGCCGATCAGGGCGTGGATATCGGCCCGCTCGGGCAGTACCTTGGCGGCATTGCCAAAAAATAAAAACGCCAGCTCAGGCGCCTGCGGCAGGGCCGCGATGCCTTTCCACACCAGTGCCTCCGGTCGATACTCGGTCTGCATTGCGCGGTCGAGTGTGGCGGCGGCCAGGGCATGTTCGTTGGCCTGGCGATGGCGGTGAAAAATGTCCATGAGCGTTTCTCGCCCACGGTCGAGTTGTCTGGACATAAGCGTGGCTTGACTGCAAAAAATAAAAAGAGGGGCGACCCGAAAGTCGCCCCCTTTCGCATACTCCCGGCCTTGCGGCCGGGCGTACGCTTCGCTACGACAGGGCTAGTTACACCTGGCCGTGCAGCACAACGACGTTGTCGATGTGAGCAACAGCTTCGTTGGAACCAACGATGCCCAGGGCCACGTCAGCGTGCGAAGCACCAGCTTCGATCTGAGCAGTCCAGTACTCCTTCTCACCGGCTTCCGAAGCGCGACCCAGAGCCGAGGTGTACAGCGACTCGACGAAGTCGTTGTTGGCTTTGACGCCAGCTTCGTTGGAGGTGACGATGTCTTTGGCAACATCGGCACGGCTTGCACCGTTGAACAGCGAGTTGACCCAGAAGTCCAGGTCTTGTTGCTCAGCGGCGCGGCCCAGTACGTTGGTGTACAGGTCGCGGATGAAGTCGCCGTTCGACTGATCCAGAGTCTGAGCTTCGCTGGAAACAGCGATGGCAGCAGCTACGTCAGCCAGCGAACCGCCGTTGGCCAGCAGGTCGGTCCAGGTGCTTGCACCCGAATCGTCAGCAACACGGCCCAGCAGAGCCAGGTACAGCTCGTTGACATCGGCAGCGTTGTGGGCGCCGGCGAATTCGTTCGAGTTCAGGAACTCGTTGGCGATGTCGGTCAGCGAGGTGCCAGCGTTGACTTGGCCAACGAAGGCTTTGGCGCCTTCCAGGTCAGCGTCACGGTTCAGCACGCCTTGGTACAGGCGCAGGGCAGCAGCTTCGTCAGCGCTGTGAGCCAGGGCCACGGTCTCGACTTCGTCGCCGTTGACGAAGGTCAGGAACTCGGCGTTCGAGATCGAGGCAGTTTGGTTGCCAGTCAGGGTGACGTTGAAGTTGGCGTTCGTAGCGAACTGGTAGTCAGCACGCGAGCCGTCCAGCTGAACGACGTCATAGCCAGCACCAGTGTCGACGATGTCGGTGTGGTCGCTGCCGCTCAGGACGACAGTGTCGCTGCCCGAACCAGTCTTCACGTTGTTGTTGCCAGCGCCAGCGATAACGGTGTTGTTGCCGTTGCCGGTAACGATGGTGTCGTTGCCGTCGCCGCCGTCGATGTAGGTGTTCTGGTCGCCGTTGACGGTGATAACGTCGTTGCCGTTGCCGGTGGTAAGCAGCAGCTCGATTTCGGCGTTGGCATCGGCGCTAACGGCGATGTCGGCAGCCAGGGCAGCGAAGGCTACCGGAGCAACGTTGCCCGACTGACCTTGCAGGGTGACGTTCAGGCTGGCGTCGCTTTCCAGGATGTAAGCACGGGCGCCGGCAGCTTCAGCTTCGGACAGGTCAACAGTGACCAGGTCGGTGACTACACCAGCGATTTCGCCGGTAACTACGTCTACTGCGCCGCTGGCTGGCAGCTCCAAGTTGACGCCGTCGAAGTTGGCGACGTTAACGGTGGTGCCTTCGGCGTCCAGGCCCAGCAGGGAGCTGATGGCGTCTACAGTGCTGTCGGACAGGGTGGTAACTGCCAGGAAGGACTGGAACTCGGTGGACGAGACGGGGCTATCGTATTGCATGATGTATTCCTGTTACTTCAAGCCATCTGGCTTGTTGCACTGATTTTCTGCGGTTGCGCAGAGTTTTCCCACGGAGACTTAAAGCGGGCAGCGTTCATCTTCGTAACGGGAGTAACGGCGATATGCAGTGCCACCAATGGCTCGGTGCCGGTGGGGCCATGCATCATCTGATTGGCGACCAGGCGTTGTGGCTCGGCGTTGCCGAACACGATGTGGCCTGTGAGTTCGTAGTTCTTGCGTTGCGGGCCTGCCAGGCTGAAGCTTGTGCAAATCAGCGGCAGGCCTTCGCCACGCACACCGACGAAGGTGCCGGTGGAAACATTGCGGCTGGGGCCGGAGCCTGCAACCATGCAGGTATAGAGCAAGTCGACGCCAGCGGGCTTGTTCAGCCAGTTGATGGCGAAGCTTTCGATGAATTCGTTACTGTCCGGCGCACCGACCCAGCCTTCACTCGAAACCACTTCGCCTGTGCGTTGCAGGTGGGCGGTGAGCTCCAAGGGGGCAGCCTGGCTCTTGATTGCCGGAGTAGGCTCGTCGCTGGCTACCACGGCGAAGGTGCGCATGATTGCCGGTGAGGTGTCGATGCGGTCGATACGCAGGTCGATAGGTTCGATCACGTCGTCGAACATGTGGTATTCGGTGATCAGGACGGTAGTCACGCCACCTTTGACTCGAGCAACGATGGTGTCGCCGAGCTTGGTCAGCATGTTTTTGCTGACACCTTCGGCCGGGAAGAAGTCGATAGAGCCTTTGCCCAGCGGCGCTTGTTGCAGTGCGATGCACACTGGCTTTTCGGCAGGAGGCTGCGAGGCATAGCGGAAAATGTACATTCCCGGCTCTAGCAGAGTCACGCGGGAACTGATTTTCAGGCCGTCGAGGGCTTGGGAAGGCATAGACATGGCGTTGTTAAGCTCCTTTTAAACAAAACACCGGTAGCTAACTTGCTCAAACCCGTGCGTACACAAAAAAACAGCGTGAAGGTGTCCCTGCGAGGGGCGAAGATGCAGGGATGTGGAAAAGTTGTCAACCGACAAGAGTAAAAAAAATTTCATCGAAATCCTGAACCAAATCCTCGGGTTAGGGGTATTCCAAGGGGGGCGGCCCAGGGAGAGGCTTGAACATGCACGATAGTTCCGGAATTTTATTTTCAAAAAAATCAAATACTTGTTAGATTTTTTGTGTGTTCGTCATTTTATTGGCGTTTTTTGGAGGAGGTGGTCAGCTGTCGAAGGTTCAGTTGCCGTTTGTCGGATTGTGGCTAGAGGGGTGGCGATTTGCTGTGCAAGTAAGAATTGCCTGCTGTTTATGCTTTTTTTTGACTAGTGTCATGGTTTTTTCATAAATAAGGCTTTTCGTCGGCTGCTCAAGCGACGGAGCTCGCAATCAGGCACGCTGCGTGCTCTCAACGAGTGTTACACTGCCGCCCGCTTTCGTCTTCCTCACGTATGGATACCATGAGTTCTCTATCCGAAAATAACCTGCAATCCGCCGTCAAAGCCTGTAAAAGCAGCTTCCTTTCGGTCGGTTTCTTCAGTTTCTTCGTCAACGCGCTGATGTTGGTGCCTACCTTCTTCATGATCCAGGTGTCGGGGCGTGTGGTGCCTTCCAGCAGTACTTCCACCTTGCTCATGCTGACGCTGATCCTGACGGTGCTGGTAGTGACCATGGGTGCGCTGGAGTGGGTGCGTTCACGCATCATGGTGCGTATCAGTAACCGCCTCGATGTGATGCTCAGCCGGGACGTGTACCGAGCCAGTTTCAGGCGGGCTCTCAATAGCGGTGGTTCGGATGCCACGGCGCAGTCGCTCAACGATCTGACTTCGCTGCGCCAGTTCTTTACCGGGGCAGGTCTTTTTACCTTTTTCGATGCGCCTTGGTTCCCGATTTTTACCGTTGTGATGTTCCTGTTTCACCCTTGGTTCGGTTGGATGACCCTGGGATGCGGTGCAGTGCTCACTGTCTTGGCAGTGATTAACCATCGAGTGACAGGGAAAGCGCTATCCTCCGCGAACAAAGAAAACGTCGCCTCAAACATCATTACCACTAAGACCTTGCGCAACGCCGAGGTTATCGAATCAATGGGCATGCTGGAGACGCTGATGAATCGCTGGGCCAAGCGCCAGCGCAACATCATGATCCTGCAGTCTGACGCTAGTGATAAAGGGGGCATAGTTAGCTCCATTTCTAAGACGTTCCGCATTTGGTCGCAGTCGATCATGCTGGCCCTTGGGGCTTACTTGGTGGTTACCCACGAAATCAACCCAGGCTTGCTGATGGCAGGCTCCCTGCTGCTTGGCCGGGCGCTGTCGCCGATAGACCAAATGATCGGGAGCTGGAAAGGCTTCGTTGCCGCCAAGGTTCAGTACGACCGTCTGAGCAAGGTGATGGACGATCTGAACAAAGAGCCCGAACGCATGCCATTGCCCACGCCGGAAGGTCACATCCAGGTCGAAAACCTGATCGTCGCGCCTCCTGGCGCCAAGGCCCCGGTACTTCGCAGTATCAGCTTTGTCGCCCCACCCGGCTCCATCGTCGGTATCATCGGCCCAAGTGCCGCCGGCAAATCCACCTTGGTGCGTGCTTTGATGGGCATTTGGCCGCCCCAGCATGGCGTGGTGCGCCTCGACGGTGCCGACATCGCCAGCTGGGACAAACAGGCTCTTGGCCCGTACGTGGGCTATCTGCCGCAGGACATCGAGCTGTTCGAAGGCAGCATTAGCGAAAACATTGCCCGTTTCGACAAGGTTGACCCGGAAAAGGTCGTGCAGGCCGCGCAAATGGCCGGCGTGCACGAAATGATCCTCATGCTGCCGGACGGCTACGATACGGTCATTGGTAGCGATGGCATCAACCTGTCCGGTGGCCAGCGCCAGCGCATCGGCCTGGCACGTGCTGTCTATGGTAGCCCGCGCCTGATCGTGCTCGACGAGCCCAATTCCAACCTCGACGATGTTGGTGAGCGTGCCTTGGGTATGGCCCTGCAGAAGCTCAAGGAAACCGGGGCGACGGTGTTCATCGTGTCGCACCGCCCGAATATCCTCGCGCGTCTGGACCGTATTCTGGTCATGGCCGGTGGCAGTATCTCGATGTATGGCGAGCGCGACCGTGTCATCGCCGAGCTGGCTGCGCAACAGGCCAAGGCCCAGCAGCGTGTTGCCCAGCCGGCGGTTCCGCAACCTCCGGCGGCAACCCCTGCCGCGCCTCACCCTGCTTCCCCAGCGACCTCTGCCGTTGCGCCCGTGGGTTCCACCAGCGCTGGTGCTTGAAAGGATTTCGTAGATGAGCAGTAAAGCTATCACCACGTTCGACCACAACTTTGAAGACATGCCTACCTCCGACCGCGGCATCCGTCGCATCGGCCTGAGCATCGTCTTCGTCACTTTCGGTATTTTCGGCACCTGGGCGGCGGTGGCGCCGTTGAGTAACGCCGTGCATGGCTCCGGTACGGTCACTGTGCAGAACTACCGCAAGACCGTGCAGCACCTGGAAGGCGGCATCGTCAAGGAATTGCTGGCCCGCGATGGCGACATGGTCAAGCAGGGCGACCCGCTGATCGTGCTGGATGAGTCTCAGCTCAGCGCTGAGTATGAGTCCACCCGCAACCAGCTGATCGTGGCCCGTTACAAGGAGGCGCGTCTACGCGCTGAGCGCGATGGTCTGCAGGCCATTCCGCCAGTAGCCATGGAAGGTACCGATTCGGACCGCGCCATGGAGGCGCTGGCCGGTGAGCAACAGGTGTTCAAGGCGCGTCGTGATTCGCTGCTGGGCGAAATCTCGGTCAACCGTGAGCGCATCGAACAGATGAAGCAGCAGATCGTCGGCCTCAATGACATGATTCGCACCAAGCGCGGCCTGGAGAAGTCCTATAGCGGCGAGATCAAGCAGTTGAAGGAGTTGCTGGCAGAGGGCTTCGTCGACAACCAGCGCCTGCTGGAGCAGGAACGCAAGCTGGATCTGCTCAAGACCGAGGTCGCTGATCACGAATCGGCTATCACCAAGACCAAGCTTCAAATTGGTGAAACCGAGCTCCAGATCGTTCAGTTGAAGAAGAAATTCGACTCCGACGTAGCTAATGAACTCTCCGATGTGCAGGCCAAGGTATTCGACCTGCAAGAAAGCGAGGCGGCACTGCGTGACCGCCTGTCGCGCGTGGTGATCCGCTCACCTGAAAGCGGCATGGTGCTGGACATGAAAGTGCACACCATCGGCGGTGTGGTCAGTGCGGCCACCCCGTTGCTGGATATCGTTCCGGCCTCCTCGGAGCTGGTGATCGAGGCCAAGGTCGCGACCAAGGACATCGACCGCCTAGAGCTGGGCAAGACCGCAGACATCCGCTTCAGCGCTTTCAATCAGGCGACCACCCCGGTAATCGAAGGCACCTTGACGCGCATTTCGGCAGACAGTCTCACCGAGGAGCGCACGGGCGACCAATATTACCTCGTGCGAGTGAGGGTTACTGAAGACGGCATGAAAAAACTCGGCAACCGCAAGCTGCAGCCCGGCATGCCGGCCGATGTCCTCATCAACGCAGGCGACCGCACCATGTTGCAGTACCTGTTGAAACCAGCGCGCAACATGTTCGCTGAATCGCTGATCGAGGAATGATTGTGTTGCGTTTGCTACTCGGTGTACTGATTTGCATGACCGCCTGGCAGGCGATGGCGGCTGACCCCCAAGGTGCAACGGGCGAACGACCAGGGGGGGTTTCTGCCTCTACCTATGCCTTGGACCTTGCGGGTCTTTACCGTGAGGCCCGCCTCGAAGACCCTCGGGTGTTGGCCGCTTATGCGCGGGCCCGTTCGGCTGCTGAGCAGCAGCGTGAAGCATTGGGTGGCCTGTTGCCGCAGGTGTCGGCCAACAGCAACATCAGCCGCGTGTTGCGCAAGAACGAGCTCACGCGCGACATCTATAACAACGAAAGCTACTCGCTCAGCCTGACCCAGTACCTGTACAATAAGCCGGCATGGGAACGTTACCAGAAGTCCAAGAGCGTCAAGGCCCAGAAGGGCCAGCAGGCAGAAGACACCCTAGCCGAGGCCACGGTGGACCTCGCCAAGCGCTACTTCGTGGCGCTGGCGGCCGATGATGAGCTGGCCTTGGTGCAGGCAGAGCGGCGAGCCACGCAGAAGAACCTTGACCGGGTCAGCAGCTTGTTCGAGCGGCAAATGGCCAAGATCACCGACAAGCTCGACATGCAGGCGCGTGTGGATGCGCTGGCCGCACAGGAAGTGGAAGCGCGGAACCAGGTGCAGGTGAGCCGTGAGGCGCTTGCCGAAATCGTCGGGCGGCCGATCAATGAGCCGCTCAGCCGGGTGCGCAATGACGTGGCATTGCAGGCGCCAACGCGTCCGTTGCAAGGCTGGGTGACCCAGGCGGTCGAAACCAACCCCTTGCTCAAATCTTATCAAAGCGGTGCCGAGGCTGCCAATGCGGCGGTGCGTGAGGGCAAGGGCGAGCATTACCCGCAATTGTCCTTGAGTTTGAGCGCACAGCAGAGCGACCAGGGTTACGACAATACCCAGGCGCCGCGTAGCGACAGTTATGTGGCCACACTGGGCGTCAGGATCCCGATCTACAGCGGTGGTTCCACCTCTGCCCGGGTGCGCGGCTTGTACGATGAGCAGCTGGCTGCCGAAGAGCAGCTTGAAGGGGTGCGCCGGCAGGTGGTCAAGGAAACCACTACCGCTTACCTTACTGCCCAGGCCAGTGTCGAGAAGATTCGTGCCAATCGCAACGCGTTGTCGTCGGCGCAGAAGTCGAGTGTGGCAGCGCAGAAGGCGTTCACCTTTGGCGTGGTCAATGCTGTGGATGTACTCACTGCCGTGCAGAACGAGTTCAAGGCGCGCCGCGATCTGCTGAAGACGCAGTACGACTTTATCACCAACCTGTTCCTGCTCAATCGTTGGGCGGGTGAGTTGAACCAGGAAAGCGTCGACAACGTCAATGTCTGGTTGAGCCCGGTGCCAGAGGCCAGTCTGCCGGGTGGCGAGGTGGCTCGGCTGGATGCCAGCCGCTGAGGTCGAGGGTTGCTGCGCTCCAGTGGCTGGGGCGCAGCGCTAATCAGTACTTACGGTCGTTCCACCATCCGTTGCGCGCTTCCCTGGAGTAGCAACCTGGCTGGTGGGGTGGGTCACCATCGCATGGAATGCCTTGTGGCTGTGTATCGCGCAGCGACCCCCAAGAGTGGTTCGAGCAGCCAGCCAGTAAAGCGCACAGTATCAGTGCGGCGGCAGCCAATTCCTTTTGCATCCTGTTCTCCTGGAGTGTTTGTTTTCGGGTGTCTTTCGGTGGGGCACTTTGGCTTGGCTCCAGCGACTGTAACGCAGGCTGGCCTTGAGGGTATTCCGCTGTGGTGGGCAATTTCAGATTTTTCCCACAAGGCCAGTGCTGGAGGCGCTTGGCGCCGGAACGTATCCTACGGTGTCGGTCAAGCCAATGCCCCACTGGCTCTGTCCAGAGGCTTGCCAAGATTATGCAGCACCGGCCGAGGGCCGTGTTTGCCTCCTGGCAGCCAACATTCTTTGCAAGTCGAGTACTCCGCCCGACCTATGTATACTTCTCCATCTAACCTTCACACGCGCGGCTGGAATTGCCCGCGTCAGGCCAAATAAACACACATGCCCGCACGGCACTATCGGAGTTGGTTAAGTCGCATGAAAGCAATCGTTACTGGGGTCACTGGTCAAGACGGCGCCTACCTGGCGGAACTGCTGCTGGAAAAGGGCTATACAGTCTACGGCACCTATCGTCGCACCAGCTCGGTTAACTTCTGGCGCATCGAGGAACTGGGGATTCACACCAACCCCAACCTGCACCTGGTCGAGTACGACCTCACCGACCTGTCGGCCAGCATCCGTCTGCTGCAAACCACCGAAGCCACCGAGGTTTATAACCTCGCTGCACAAAGCTTCGTTGGCGTATCGTTCGAGCAACCGCTGACCACCGCCGAAATCACCGGCCTGGGCGCGGTCAACCTGCTCGAAGCCATTCGTATCGTCAACCCGAAGGTGCGCTTCTACCAGGCGTCGACTTCGGAAATGTTCGGCAAGGTCCAGGAAATTCCGCAGGTCGAGACCACCCCGTTCTACCCGCGTAGCCCATACGGCGTGGCCAAGCTCTACGCCCACTGGATGACCATCAACTACCGCGAGTCGTACAACATCTTCGCCACCAGCGGTATCCTGTTCAACCACGAATCGCCACTGCGCGGTCGTGAGTTCGTGACCCGCAAAATCACCGACTCGGTGGCCAAGATCAAGCTGGGCCTGCTGGACAAGCTGGAGCTGGGCAACCTCGATGCCAAGCGCGACTGGGGCTTTGCCAAGGAATACGTCGAAGGCATGTGGCGCATGCTGCAGGCCGAAGAGCCAGACACCTTCGTACTCGCCACCAACCGCACCGAAACCGTGCGTGATTTCGTCACCATGGCGTTCAAGGCTGCCGGTATCGAAATCAACTGGAGCGGCAAGGACGAGGCAGAGCAGGGCATCTGCGCAGCCACTGGCAAAGTACTGGTTGCCATCAACCCGAAATTCTACCGTCCGGCCGAAGTGGAGCTGCTGATCGGTAACCCGGCCAAAGCCAAGCAAGTGCTGGGCTGGGAGCCCAAGACCAGCCTTGAAGAGCTGTGCCGCATGATGGTCGAGGCCGACCTGCGTCGTAACGAAAAAGGGTTCTCGTTCTGATGCACAAGGCCAGCAAACGCGCGCTGATTACAGGTATTCACGGGTTCACCGGCCGCTACATGGCGGCCGAGTTGCGGGCCAGTGGCTATGAGGTTTTCGGAACGGGTAGCCAGCCATTGCCGGCACCTGACTACCGCCAGGTCGATCTGACCGATGGGCCGGGCCTGTGTGCGTTGCTGGCCGAACTGCAGCCGGATGTCGTCGTGCATCTGGCTGCCATTGCTTTTGTCGGGCACGGTGCAGCCGATGCGTTCTACCAGGTCAACCTGATAGGCACGCGCAACCTGCTCGAAGCCATCGCGGCTTGCGGCAAAACGCCAGAGTGCGTGTTGATTGCCAGCAGTGCCAACGTGTATGGCAATGTTTCCGAAGGGGTGCTGGACGAGCAGACCCTGCCAGCGCCAGCCAATGATTACGCGGTCAGCAAGCTCGCCATGGAGTACATGGCGCGGCTGTGGTGTGACCGGCTGCCGATCGTCATCACGCGTCCTTTCAATTACACCGGTGTTGGGCAGGCAGAGAACTTCCTGCTGCCCAAGATCGTTTCGCACTTCCGCCGCAAGGCCGATACCATCGAGCTCGGCAACCTGGATGTATGGCGCGACTTCAGTGATGTGCGTGCGGTTGTCCAAGCGTACCGCGGCCTGATCGAGGCGCGCCCGCTAGGGCAAACGGTCAATGTCAGCTCCGGGCACACCCATTCGCTGCGCGAAGTCATTGCCAAGTGCTCGGCCATTACCGGGCATCAGCTGGAAGTGCAGGTAAACCCGGCCTTTGTCCGCGCCAACGAGGTTAAAACCCTGTGTGGTGATAACGGTAAGCTGCGTGCATTGGTGCCTGGTTGGCAAACGCCCTCGCTGGATGAAACGCTGGGTTGGATGCTTGCTGATCAATGAAGCTTATCCTTTCTGTCGAGCCGGTTCGCTTCCCGCTGACTGGCATCGGGCGCTATACCTACGAGCTGGCGTCACGGCTGCAACAAAACAGCGAAATCAGTGACCTGCGCCTGTTTGCCGGGCGCAGGTTCTTACCGGCGCTGCCCAAGCCTTCCGATCAGTCGGATGTCGTGCATGGTCTCAAGCGTTTTGTGCAGAAGAATGCCCTGGCGGTGGAGGCCTATCGGCGCTTGATGCCATATTTGCGCGAGCGAGCTTTGCGCGGTCATGAGGGCTTCATTTACCACAGCCCCAACTATTACCTGCCACCGTTCACGGGCCGCAGTGTGGCGACGTTCCATGATCTGTCCCCGTTCACCTGGGCGCATTGCCACGCGCCGCAAATTGCTCGCTATCTGCAAAAAGAGCTCAACCTGACACTAGAGCGTGCCGATGCGTTGATCACCGATTCGCACTACACGCGGCAGGAGCTGGCAGATTACTTTGCTTGGCCGCTTGAGCGGATTCATGCGGTGCCATTGGCCAGTTCACCCGAGTTCCACCCCCGCAGCCCGGATGCCCTGCGCGAAACCCTGGCCCGCCACGGCCTGGTGCCCGGCGGCTACAGCCTGTTCGTAGGTACCATCGAGCCGCGCAAGAACATCGAGGCCTTGCTGGATGCATACGGTCGGTTGCCACTTGCGTTGCGCCAGCGCTGGCCGTTGATCCTCACTGGCTACCATGGTTGGCGCAGCGAGGCGATCCACGACCGTATTGCCCAGGCGCAGCAGCAAGGCTGGGCGCGCTACCTCGGCTTCGCCGCCAGCGAAGACTTGCCCCTGCTGTTTGCCGGGGCACGGCTGTTCACCTTCCCCTCGCATTACGAAGGGTTCGGCTTGCCCGTGCTCGAAGCCATGAGTTCCGGGGTGCCAGTGGTGTGCTCCAACAGCTCGTCGCTGCCGGAGGTGGCCGGCTCGGCGGCGTTGATGTGCGCACCTGATGATGTAGAAGGCCTGAGTGCGTTGTTGCGTCAGGGGCTGGAGGATGAAACCTGGCGGGCTGCGGCGGTGCAGCAGGGGCTGTCGCATGCTGGCGGCTTCTCTTGGGAGCGCTGTGCACAGGCCACCATCGAGGTCTACAAGTCGGTCAGGGAATGATGATCAAGGTTCTGCATTTTTTCAAAACGTATTACCCAGACTCCATGGGGGGCATCGAGCAGGTCATTTTCCAGATCGCGGAAGGTACCCGGGCCCATGGCGTGCAGTCAGAGGTGCTTTACCTTAGCCCGCGCGGCGCGGCGCGCAACGAGGCCGTGGCCAATCACCTGACGCATCGGTCCAAGCTTGACTTGCATGTGGCTTCAACGGGCTTGTCGCTGTCGGCCATGAAGGACTTTACCGAGCTGGCTGGGCAGGCTGACATTATCCATTACCACTTCCCTTGGCCATACATGGACCTGGTGCATTTCCTGGCGCGGGTCAACAAGCCGACGGTGGTCAGCTACCACTCGGATATCGTCAAGCAGAAGTGGTTGCTGAAGCTGTACCAGCCATTGATGAACCGGTTTTTTTCCAGCGTTGACCGGGTTGTGGCCTCTTCGCCCAATTACGCTGCGCACAGCCCGGTATTGACCAGGTTCAAAGACAAAGTCTCGATCATCCCCTATGGTCTGGATAGGTCCACCTACCCAAAGCCCAGCGCTGAAAAGCTGGCTTACTGGCGTGCGCGCCTGGGCGAGCGGTTTTTCCTGTTCGTGGGTGCGCTGCGCTATTACAAAGGGTTGGATTACCTGCTGCAGGCTGCGCGGCTCAACGGCTTGCCGGTGGTGATCATGGGCGGTGGCTTTCTCGAGGCGCAGCTCAAGCACCAGGCGGCACAACTGGGGCTTGCCAACGTGCACTTCCTGGGTGGGCTGGCGGATGACGACAAGGTGGCGTTGCTTGAGTTGTGTTATGCATTTGCATTCCCGTCCCATCTGCGTTCCGAGTCGTTCGGCATCTCGCTGCTGGAAGCGGCGATGTATGGCAAGCCGCTGATTTCCTGTGAAATGGGCTCGGGTACGACCTTCATCAACATGGCTGACCAGACGGGCCTGGTGGTACCGCCGCGTGATGCCGCAGCGCTGGCGCAGGCAATGCAGCGCCTATGGGGTGACCCCGCCATGGCACAAGCCATGGGCGCCAAGGCGTTGCAGCGTTATGAGGAGGTATTTACCGCGTCAGCCATGGCCAGTGCGTATGCCGATCTCTACCGTAGCTTGTTGTAGGAGATTGCTTAGTCCCCTGGGCTGTTGCGCTGAGAACAAAGCCTCAGCAAGCGCCGCTTACCCTGTGGGAGCGGCTTTAGCCGCGAAGAATCCAACGCTGTGTATGGCACCGGCTACGCCGGTGTTCGCGGCTAAAGCTGCTCCCACAGGGGCCTGCTAAATCAAAGGCTTACGTGTTTTTCTATAGGCGCTGGCTTGCCGGCGATGGGTCGCAAAGCGGCCCCGATACAGGTGAAACCTGTGTGAATTGAGATCGGATTTCATGGAAAGACGCACGATACTTGTCACAGGCGCCAGCGGTTTCGTTGGTAGCGCACTTTGCCACCGACTGGCCACGATGGGCAGTTTCGCCACGCGGGCAGCCTTGCGCGGTACTGGCCGGGCACCCGTGGCCGGGGTTCAGGCGGTAACGGTGGGTGACCTGGCCGCTACCACCGACTGGGCCCAGGCGCTGGCAGGTGTCGACCTGGTAGTGCATGCCGCAGCCCGTGTGCATGTCATGAAGGAAACCGCCGCCGACAGCCTGGCCGAGTTCCGCCGGGTCAATGTCGACGGTACCCTCAACCTGGCCCGCCACGCAGCGGCAGCGGGCGTGCGGCGTTTTATCTTCATCAGCTCGGTCAAGGTCAACGGCGAAGCCAGCCCGCCCGGCCAGCCACTGTGTGCCGACGACGCACC
This sequence comes from Pseudomonas sp. PNPG3, assembly GCF_023093815.1. Lineage (NCBI taxonomy): Bacteria > Pseudomonadati > Pseudomonadota > Gammaproteobacteria > Pseudomonadales > Pseudomonadaceae > Pseudomonas > Pseudomonas sp. PNPG3. The sequence goes on along the minus strand of NZ_JALLKV010000065.1, from coordinate 7,307 downwards.
GGCACCGCAGGACGCCTACGGTTTGTCCAAGCACGAAGCGGAGCAGGGGTTGCGCCACCTGGCGGCGACCACGGGCATGGAGGTTGTGGTTATCCGCCCGGTGCTGGTCTATGGGCCAGGCGTGAAAGCCAACTTCCAGAGCATGATGCGTTGGGTGCAGCGCGGCGTACCTTTGCCATTCGGCGCGGTCGATAACCGTCGCAGCCTGGTCTCGCTGGCTAATCTGGTCGACCTGATCATCACCTGCATCGACCACCCAGGCGCCGCCAACCAAACTTTCCTGGCCAGTGACGGCGAGGATGTCTCGCTGCCCCAGCTGTTGCGTGCACTGGGCTGTGCACTGGGTCAGCCCGCTCGGTTGCTGCCTGTTCCGTCTGGCGTGTTGCTTAGCGCTGCGCGGTTGCTTGGCCGGCGCGACCTCGCCCAGCGTCTGCTCGGCTCGTTGCAGGTGGATATCGCGAAGAACCGGCAACTGCTCGGCTGGCAGCCCCCCTACACGTTGGAACAAGGACTGAACATGACCGCTCGATCTTTCCTGGAAGCACGCCGCCCATGATATGGCTGATTGTGGCGGCAGGCGTCGCCTCGTGGTTGATGACCGCAGCGCTGCGCCGCTATGCGCTGTCCCGCAGCCTGCTGGACATCCCCAATGCACGTAGCTCGCATACCTTGCCAACCCCCCGTGGTGGCGGCTTGGCGTTCGTGGCCGCCTTTCTGGTTGCCATGCTTGGCCTGGGCTGGGGAGGGTACATTGCCCCGGCAGCGCTGGTCAGCCTGCTGGGCGCTGGGGGCCTGGTTGCGCTGATCGGTTTCATGGACGACCACGGGCACATCGCCGCGCGGTGGCGCCTGTTGGGGCATTTCGCTGCGGCCGGTTGGGGGCTCACCTGGCTTGGCGGGATGCCGCCGCTTACCGTTTTCGGCCTGTCACTGGCGCCCGTCTGGCTGAGCATCGTCATAGGCTTGCTGTACCTGGTATGGCTGCTCAACCTCTACAACTTCATGGACGGCATCGATGGCATCGCCAGTATCGAGGCCATCTGCGTATGCCTGGGGGGTAGCCTGCTCTATTGGGTCACCGGTCATGCTCAGGCCGCCTGGCTGCCGATGTTGCTGGCGGCCACGGTGGCTGGTTTCCTGTTCTGGAACTTCCCCCCGGCACGCATCTTCATGGGGGATGCCGGCAGTGGCTTCCTGGGTATCGTACTGGGCCTGCTGGCATTACTGGCAGGCTGGGTAAACCCGCTATTATTCTGGGGGTGGTTAATACTTTTGGGTGTGTTCGTGGTAGATGCCACGTTTACCTTGGGGCGGCGCCTGCTGCGCGGTGACAAGGTCTACGAAGCGCATCGCAGCCATGCCTATCAGTATGCGTCGCGTCGGCACGGCAGCCATCGTCCCGTGAGCCTGGCCGTGGCGGCAATCAACCTGGGCTGGCTGTTGCCAGTGGCGGTGGCGGTGGTGCTCTTGAAGCTCGATGGCGCAATGGGAACCCTGGTCGCTTATGTGCCTCTGATACTGATGGCGGTCACCTACCATGCCGGGAAACAGGAATAGGATGGTAGAGCACGGAAGGCATCGTACAGGGCTGCTGAACCTTTGGTTTGGCTCACAGGCGCTCTGGTCATTCAATCGAGGTCCTTTTGCGCTGAGGAGAGCCGAATGAGCGACGCGAAAAAAAAACGGGTACGTGAGTACCTCGTCAACCTGTCCAGGCGGAAAAAACGTCTCGTGCAAGTGTGCACCGACGTCCTGCTGATCTGGTTCGCGTTGTGGTTGTCCTTTATCGTGCGTCTTGGCATCGATGAAATGTACAACCCAATCGTCGAGCATACCTGGTTGTTCATGGCTGCTCCGGTCGTGGCCATTCCGCTGTTCATCCGCTTTGGCATGTACCGGGCAGTGATGCGCTATTTTGGCAACGACGCGCTCGTGACCATCATCAAGGCCGTGACGCTGTCAGCGCTCATACTGGCGGTGGTGGTGTATTGGTACAGCAACCATCGGGTAGTCGTGCCGCGGTCGATCATTTTCAACTATTGGTGGTTGAGCATGGTCATCATCGGCGGTTTGCGCCTGATCATGCGCCAGTATTTCCTGGGCGACTGGTTTACCGGGGCCCATCAGATACCCTTCGCCAACCGTGACGACGGCCTGATCAAAGTGGCCATCTATGGTGCGGGCACTGCTGGCAACCAGTTGCTGGCGGCCTTGCGCATGGGGCGGGCCATGCGCCCGGTGGCGTTCATCGATGACGACAGTGAACTGGCCAACCGTGTGATTTCCGGTTTGCAGGTTTACAAGCCCAAGCACCTGGATCAGATGATCAAGGAAACCGGGGCTCAGGAGATCCTGCTGGCCCTGCCTTCGGCATCGCGTGCCCGGCGCAAGGAAATCCTTGCCTTCCTCGAACCGTACCCGTTGCACGTGCGCAGCGTGCCAGCCTTTGCCGACCTGGCCAGTGGGCGGGTGAAGGTGGACGACATCCAGGACGTCGATATTGCCGACCTGCTTGGGCGTGACCCGGTCCCAGCCCTGGAAGGGCTGCTCGAGCACTGCATCAAGAAGCAAACCGTGCTGGTCACCGGGGCCGGGGGCTCCATTGGCTCCGAGTTGTGCCGCCAGATCGTCGGGCTTGGGCCAAGGACCTTGCTGCTGTTCGATCATAGCGAATTCAACCTCTACAGCATTCTCAGCGAGCTGGAACAACGCATTGCGCGCGAGTCGCTGCCGGTGCGTTTGCTGCCTATCCTGGGCTCGGTACGCAATCAGCAGCACCTGGCCGACGTTATGAGCACCTGGCGCGTGGACACTGTCTACCACGCCGCGGCTTACAAGCATGTGCCCATGGTTGAGCACAACATGGCCGAAGGCATCCTCAATAACGTCTACGGTACGTTGTGTACCGCGCAGGCAGCGTTGCAGTCCGGCGTGGCCAACTTCGTGCTTATTTCCACCGACAAGGCGGTGCGGCCCACCAATGTGATGGGCAGCACCAAGCGGCTTGCCGAGTTGATTCTGCAGGCGCTGAGCCGCGAAGCGGCACCGGTGATGTATGGCGACAGCAGTAAGATCGCCCGGGTAAACAAAACCCGTTTCACCATGGTGCGTTTCGGCAACGTGCTAGGGTCTTCCGGCTCGGTGATTCCGCTGTTCCACCAGCAGATCAAACTGGGTGGGCCGCTGACGGTCACCCACCCGAAGATCACGCGCTACTTCATGACCATTCCCGAGGCCGCGCAGTTGGTGGTGCAGGCGGGCGCCATGGGGCAGGGGGGGGATGTGTTCGTGCTGGACATGGGCGAGCCGGTGCGGATCGTCGAGCTGGCCGAGAAGATGATCCACCTCTCGGGCCTGAGTGTGCGCAGCGCTAGCAACCCGCATGGCGATATCGCCATCGAGTTCACGGGGTTGCGCCCAGGCGAGAAGCTTTACGAAGAGCTGCTGATCGGCGACGACGTGTCCCCCACGGCGCACCCGATGATCATGGTGGCCAATGAAGATTATGTCGCTTGGGAATTGCTACGTGAGCGCCTGGCTTGGCTGCTGACCGCTGCGGCGGAGGATGACTTCACCCAGGTACGCCAGTTGCTGCGCGAGCTGGTCAGCGGCTACTCGCCAGAGGGTGAGATTGTCGATTGGGTTTATCTGCAGCGGCGTCAGGACTGCTAGCGCGGCAGATGTGTTGGGCGTACTTCCTTTCGGCACTCTGCTGGCTTTGCCCCATGGGGCGAGCTTTCATCCTGTCCGGATGTTCGCCCGGTGAGTCACTGATGGATTTTCTTGGATCCCATTCCCCTTGTGGGGGTAAGGCTTATAATGCCCGGTCGAAATGGGCTGTAACCGCCTGTGGTTCAAGGACAGATGTGCATGAAGGAACTCAGTTGCAATGTCGTATTACCGTAATCCCCATGATGTAACGAGCCTGCCGGCATGGTAGGCGTTGGGTGAACATCGCAATGCCATGCAAGGCTTCAGCATGCGCGAAGCCTTCGCCGCCGATGCCAAGCGCTTCGACCAATTTTCCCTGAGCAGTTGCGGCCTGTTCCTCGACTACTCGAAAAACCTGATCACCGAGCAAAGCCGCGACCTGCTGGTCGACCTGGCCAACGAAGTGGGCCTGCAAGACGCCATCAAGTCGATGTTCAACGGCGAAATCGTCAACGCCTCCGAAGGCCGCCCGGTGCTGCACACGGCACTGCGCCGGCCCGTGGGTGACAAGCTCAGCGTCAACGGCGTGAACGTCATGCCAGAAGTGCACAAGGTGCTCAACCAGATCACCGAACTGGTCGGCCGCATCCACGACGGCCTGTGGCGCGGCTACAGCGAAAAGCCCATCACCGACGTGGTCAACATCGGCATCGGCGGCTCGTTCCTCGGCCCCGAGCTGGTCTCCGAGGCGCTGCTGCCCTATGCCCAGCGCGGCGTGCGCTGCCACTACCTGGCGAACATCGACGGCAGTGAGTTCCACGAGCTGTCGGCCAACCTGCGCGCCGAAACCACCCTGTTCATCGTCTCGTCGAAGTCGTTCAACACCCTCGAGACCCTGAAGAACGCCATGGCCGCGCGTACCTGGTACCTGGCCCAGGGCGGCTCGGAAGCCGAGCTGTACCGCCACTTCATCGCCGTCTCCAGCAACAAGGCCGCCGCCGTGGCCTTCGGTATCCGCGAAGAGAACATCTTCCCGATGTGGGACTGGGTGGGTGGGCGCTACTCGCTGTGGTCGGCCATCGGCCTGCCGATCGCCCTGGCCATCGGCACAGCCAACTTCAAGGAGCTGCTGTCGGGTGCCTACACCACTCGGCCCCGAGCTGGTCTCCGAGGCGCTGCTGCCCTACGCCCAGCGCGGTGTGCGCTGCCACTACCTGGCGAACATCGACGGCAGTGAGTTCCACGAGCTGTCGGCCAACCTGCGCGCCGAAACCACCCTGTTCATCGTCTCGTCGAAGTCGTTCAACACCCTCGAGACCCTGAAGAACGCCATGGCCGCGCGTACCTGGTACCTGGCCCAGGGCGGCTCGGAAGCCGAGCTGTACCGCCACTTCATCGCCGTTTCCAGCAACAAGGCCGCCGCCGTGGCCTTCGGCATCCGTGAAGAAAACATCTTCCCGATGTGGGACTGGGTGGGCGGGCGCTACTCGCTGTGGTCGGCCATCGGCCTGCCGATCGCCCTGGCCATCGGTACCGCCAACTTCAAGGAACTGCTGTCCGGTGCCTACACCATGGATCAGCACTTCCAGACCGCGCCGTTCGAAAAGAACATGCCGGTACTGCTGGCCCTGCTGGGCGTGTGGTACGGCAACTTCTGGGGCGCCCAGAGCCACGCGATCCTGCCGTACGACCACTACCTGCGCAACATCACCAAGCACCTGCAGCAGCTGGACATGGAATCCAACGGCAAGAGCGTGCTGCAGGACGGCACCCCGGTGAAAACCGACACCGGCCCGGTGATCTGGGGCGGCGTCGGCTGCAACGGCCAGCATGCCTACCACCAGTTGCTGCACCAGGGCACCCAGCTGATTCCGGCCGACTTCATCGTGCCGGTGGTGAGCTTCAACCCGGTGGCCGACCATCACCAGTGGCTGTACGCCAACTGCCTGTCGCAGAGCCAGGCGCTGATGCTGGGCAAGACCCGCGAGGAAGCCGAAGCCGAGCTGCGTGGCAAAGGCCTGAACGAAGCGGACATCGAAAAGGTGGCCCCGCACAAGGTGATCCCGGGCAACCGCCCGAGCAATACCCTGGTGGTGGAGCGCATCAGCCCACGCCGCCTGGGCGCGCTGGTGGCGATGTACGAGCACAAGGTCTTCGTACAGAGCGTGATCTGGGGCATCAACGCCTTCGACCAGTGGGGCGTGGAGCTGGGCAAGGAACTGGGCAAGGGCGTTTACCAACGCCTTGTCGGCAGCCTGGAAGACAGCGCCGAAGATGGCTCTACCCAAGGGCTGGTCAATTTCCGAAGCAAGCATCGCGGTTAATAAAGAATGAAAGGCCCTTCAACGACGGGGCTTGTGTAGCTGCTAGCCCAGCCCGAGCGACAAGGGTTAACTTCCCAAGGATCGCGCGTCGAAAGATGAGAAAGAGCAACGCAAATTTTTCAGTTGAAAGTGATACAGTCGAACAGGAAGTGCGGAAAGCTCGGTGTCAACCATAAGGTGCAACCGCCCAGCCCGCTCGGGTTGGGGGCCAAGATTCATCTGCGATTCTAGGGACCGGAATGAAAAATGTGCTCATGATCCTCATTTTATTAGCTATTGCTGGGTGTGCAGCGTCCTCTGAGATGAGAGTTGTGCGAGGTAAAACTGGGGTTCACATCAACTGCTCAGGGCTCTCGTCATCATGGGACCGTTGTTATCAGAGAGCTGAAATCTCCTGCGGCGCGCGAGGTTACCGGGTTGTCGCGCGTTCCGGGGACACCGAGGAGGAAGCTGGCGATTATCTGTTCGGCATCAATCCCGCCGGCTTTACGAGCCGGAGCATGATCGTGATGTGCAAGTAGGGAACTGCGTACCGCAGTTCTCAAGGGTTGAAATGGTGCCGGGCCGTGATGTTTGACCAGAGGCTGGAGCATGCTGCGTAATCAATGAGCTATGTCCATTGGGCTCGTAGAGGTGGGCCGGATTATTGCAACATCCACGTGGTAGTTGGCGTATCCAGTGGATCGCACTTCAGTACGCAAGGTAGCACTCAGAACCACTTCCTGCTGCTGATTAATGTCCTTGAGGCAACTGTGAAACTGGTGTTCTTGCACAACTATTAATACCACACAATGGGCCCCTTGAGAGAGATGAGCCTTCATTTCGGCTGAGCTGAATGCGACGGCTACGTTGCGCTGGTAACTCTGCACCAGGTCCCGGGTTGCAGCTGTGTCCATGCTTAGAGCGCCGTTTAAACCTCGGCGATTGGCAATTTTACTGTGGGTCAGGATATGACTGCACATCTGCAAAAAAAGCGACTCGTACCACTCCACTGCGTTCACCCTTGGCCTAAAGGGCGACATAAATACAGCACATCGCGTGTGGTTGCCAGTGCCGAGAGATAACTGGTGCAATGGTGCCGGCGTTGGTGAGCTTGGTGCTGTAGTTGCAATCGGTCGATCTTGCAGCTGGTTGACATGCGCGTCTTTGTAAGCGAAATTGCTCCGCCTTGCCAATCGGGTTACACAGATTCGAATCACCGACCCTAGGCACGACCTGACCCAGTCGAGATCGAGTTTTTTCTGCTGTTCAAAGTAGCATCGATTCCCCTTTCCCAGCTAAGGATGGTCTGAAATAGCCCTGTATTTCTGACTGACTTCAGCCTACGCTGAT
>NZ_JALLKV010000064.1:17844-29485 GCF_023093815.1 Pseudomonas sp. PNPG3 | reverse complement strand
AGTGGGGCGCATTATAAGGGGATTCGAGAGGGCGTCAACCTTTAATTTCAAGAAATTGAAGTAAACGCTCAAACCACCCTCCCCTGCCTCCGACCAACCCTGGGCAGCACCCGCGAAACCGCGGGAACCCGCAACACCATCAACACAGCCCCAATAACCGCATAGATAGCCCACTCCCGCAGATCCGAGCGCACGATCCACAAGAAATGCAGCAACCCCAACCCAAGTATCACGTACACCAACCGGTGCAGCTTCTTCCAACGCACACCCAGGCGCCGCTGGCTATACCGATTCGAGGTAACCGCCAGGGCCAGCAATCCAAGAAACCCAAGCGCACCCACAATTATGTATGGCCGCTTGCGCAACTCCACCGCCAACTGCCCCCAGTCCAGCCCAAGGATAAAGAACAGGTAAGCCAGGATGTGCAGCACGATATAGGCAAACACCCATAACCCCAGTTGCCGGCGCACCACGATCCAGCCCGACCATCCCGTCAGCTTCTGCAGCGGCGTCATGCCCAAGGTAACCAGCAGGAAGGTCAGCGCCCCGAGCCCAAGCCGGTCCATCATGATCTTTCCGGGATCAGGCCCTAGCAGATTCATCGCCGCCTCATACAACCACCAGACTGGGAACAGGCATCCCACGATGAAGATGGCCAGACGAAACCAGGGGTAACGCATCAGTAGTTCTTCCGCAGATCAAGCCCGGTATACAGCGACGCCACTTCATCGGCATAGCCATTGAACATCTGGGTTTCCCGCACATTGGGACTGAACAGCCCGCTGGGCAGCCGCCGTTCACGCGCCTGGCTCCAACGCGGGTGGTCGACCGTCGGGTTCACATTGGCATAGAACCCATATTCATCCGGCGCCAGCCCTTCCCAGGTGGTGCCCGGCTGCTCCGCCACCAGACTGATACGCACAATCGACTTGATGCTCTTGAAGCCATACTTCCACGGCACCACCAGCCGCAACGGTGCGCCATTCTGGTTGGGCAGCTCCCGGCCATACATCCCGACCGCCAGGATCGCTAAAGGATGCATTGCCTCATCCAGGCGCAAGCCTTCTCTATAAGGCCAGTCGATCAAGGCGAACCCCGAACGCTGCCCCGGCATGTGCTCCGGGTCTTTCAGGGTTTCGAAGCGCACATAACGTGCCTTGGATGTCGGCTCGACCTGCTTGAGCACCTGCGCCAACGGGAAGCCCAGCCACGGAATGACCATCGACCACGCCTCCACGCACCGCAGCCGGTAGATGCGCTCCTCGAGCTGGTACGGTTTGACGAAGTCCTCCAGCGCATAGCGGCCGGGCTTACCCACTTCGCCATCGACCACAACGCTCCACGGTTCGGTCTTCAGGCTGTCGCCATTGGCCGCCGGGTCACCCTTGTCGGGCCCGAACTCGTAGAAGTTGTTGTAGTGGGTGGCATCCTTGAACGGCGTGATTGCCTCACCCTTGACCGTTACTGCCTGCCATCGGGTAGCTGCGAGCTTTTCATTGAACCAGCCAGGCGCCCTGCCCGCCTCGACATCGGCGTAACGGCTGGCTTCAGCTGCGCGCGCCATGCTCGGCAAAGCGCCCAAGGCCAGGCCAGCCAACGAGCCACCCAGCAGGGTACGACGGGAGAGGTAGATGCCTTCGGGGGTGATCTCCGACGCTTTGCACTCGGAAGACCTAGGAAGCTTGATGAGCATGAGCGGCTCCACAGCACTGGATAACGGATGTACCAGTAAGACTATGGAGCCGGCGGGTTATTCCAGCATTAAATGATTGTCACGCTTTGCGACGGCGTGACTTCAGCAGGAACTGAATCGGGCCCGAAGCCGCATAGGCGAGGAAGATCAGCAGCAGGATACGCGGCGGGTCGCTGAACACCACGGCAAACACCAGCACCACGGCCAGGATAGCCACGAACGGCACACGCCCCTTCAGGTCCAGCTCCTTGAAGCTGTTGTACTTGATGTTGCTGACCATCAGCATGCCGGCAGCAGCCACCAGCAGCGCCACCAGGAACGACAGCTTGGAGCCCTGGATGCCGTAGTCGCTGAACGCCCACACGGTACCCGCGACCACACCCGCAGCAGCAGGACTGGCAAGGCCGATGAAGTAGCGCTTGTCGGCGGTGCCGACCTGGGTATTGAAGCGTGCCAGGCGCAGTGCTGCACCGGCCACATAGATGAAGGCAACCATCCAGCCAACCTTGCCCATGTCACCCAGCGCCCAGCCAAAGGCCAGCAAGGCCGGAGCGACACCAAAGGCAACCATGTCCGACAGTGAGTCGTACTCGGCACCAAAGGCGCTCTGTGTATTGGTCATGCGCGCGACACGGCCATCCAGGCCGTCGAGCACCATGGCCACGAAGATGGCGATCGCAGCGAAGGCAAAGTACTTGCTCGCCTCGCGCGGGTCACCGGCACTCAGGGCGCTCTGCGCGCTCATCGAGCTGATGATGGAATAGAAACCGGCAAACAGGTTGGCGGTGGTAAACAGGTTGGGCAGCAGGTAGATGCCACGATGGCGTACCTTGCGCCCTTCGGCGTCATGCCCTTCTTCAACGTGCTCATCGACAGGTAGCAGGCTTTCGGCGTCGGAGGGCTTGTTCGGCTCTTCGGGACGTTCGCTCATGGAGGGTACCTTGCAACAGGATGGAAAATGTTCGACACGGACCTGCAAAACAGGTTCTGACGGCAGGCCACTGGTCTGCTTTATACCAGAAGCTGACTGTCAGAACGAAAAAACGCGGCCGAAGCCGCGTTTTTCATCTTTCGATAAGACTTAGTTCTTGGTCTTGTCGACGATTTTGTTAGCCGAGATCCACGGCATCATCGAGCGCAGCTGCTCGCCGATGATCTCGATGCCGTGAGCGGCGTTGTTGCGGCGCTTGGCGGTCATCGATGGGTAGTTGGTAGCACCTTCGGAGATGAACATCTTCGCGTACTCGCCGTCCTGGATGCGCTTCAGGGCATTGCGCATGGCCTTGCGGGATTCTTCGTTGATGACTTCCGGGCCGGTTACGTACTCACCGTACTCGGCGTTGTTGGAGATCGAGTAGTTCATGTTGGCGATGCCGCCTTCGTACATGAGGTCAACGATCAGCTTCAGTTCGTGCAGGCACTCGAAGTAGGCCATTTCCGGCGCGTAGCCAGCTTCGACCAGGGTTTCGAAACCGGCCTTGACCAGCTCGACGGTACCGCCACACAGAACAGCCTGCTCACCGAACAGGTCGGTTTCGGTCTCGTCCTTGAAGGTGGTTTCGATGATGCCGGTACGGCCGCCGCCTACGCCCGAAGCGTACGACAGGGCAACATTCTTGGCGTTGCCGGAGGCGTCCTGGTAGATGGCGATCAGGTCAGGGATACCGCCGCCCTTGACGAACTCGGAACGAACGGTGTGGCCCGGGGCCTTCGGCGCGATCATGATCACGTCGAGGTCGGCACGTGGAACAACCTGGTTGTAGTGGATCGAGAAGCCATGGGAGAAGGCCAGGGTAGCGCCCTTCTTGATGTTCGGCTCGATTTCCTGCTTGTACAGTTGGCCCTGGAATTCGTCCGGGGTCAGGATCATGACCAGGTCGGCAGCAGCGACGGCAGAGGCAACGTCGGTCACTTTCAGGCCATGGGCTTCTGCCTTGGCAACGGTGGCCGAACCTTTACGCAGACCGATGGTGACATCTACACCGGAGTCCTTCAGGTTGCACGCCTGAGCGTGGCCCTGGGAACCGTAACCGATGATGGCGACTTTCTTACCCTGGATGATGGAAAGGTCGCAGTCTTTATCGTAGAAAACTTTCATGAAAATACCCCTGGTTATATCTCGGCCCCTGCGGAGCCATCGCTAATTTTTGAATTTAGATGCTGAGCACTTTGTCGCCACGGGCAATGCCGGTAACGCCGCTGCGCACGGTTTCGAGAATCGATGCAGTGCCGATCGCCTGGATGAAGCTGTCCAGTTTGTCGCTGGTGCCGCTCAGCTGCACGGTGTACACGCTGGCAGTCACATCGACGATCTGGCCACGGAAGATATCCGTGGTGCGCTTGATCTCGGCGCGCTGGGCACCGGTGGCCTTGACCTTGACCAGCATCAGTTCACGCTCGATGTGAGCGCTTTCCGACAGGTCGACGAGCTTGACCACTTCGACCAGCTTGTTCAGGTTCTTGGTGATCTGTTCGATCACTTCGTCATGGCCAACGGTGGTCAGCGTCAGACGCGACAGGGTCGGGTCTTCGGTCGGCGCCACGGTCAGGCTTTCAATGTTGTAGTTACGCTGGGAGAACAGGCCGACCACGCGGGACAACGCACCTGGTTCGTTTTCCAGCAGCAGGGAGATGATGTGCCGCATATCAGGTACGCTCCGTCTTGCTCAGCCACATGTCACGCATCGAGCCATCCTTGATCTGCATCGGATAGACGTGCTCACTGCGGTCAACCGCGATGTCGATGAACACCAGGCGGTCCTTCATCGCAAACGCTTCTTCCAGCTTCGGCTTGAGGTCCTTCAGGCTGGTGATGCGGATACCCACATGGCCATAGGCCTCGGCCAGCTTGATGAAGTCAGGCAGCGACTCGACGTACGAGTGCGAGTGACGACCGTTGTAGGCCATGTCCTGCCACTGACGGACCATGCCCAACACACCGTTGTTCAGGTTGACGATCTTCACCGGCAGGCCGTACTGCATGCAGGTGGACAGCTCCTGGATGTTCATCTGGATGCTGCCTTCGCCGGTCACGCAGGCCACGTCCTGGTCCGGGAAGTTGAGCTTGACGCCCATCGCCGCCGGGAAGCCGAAGCCCATGGTGCCCAGGCCACCGGAGTTGATCCAGCGGTTCGGCTTGTTGAAGCGGTAGTACTGCGCCGCGAACATTTGGTGCTGACCCACGTCGGAGGTGACGAAGGCATCGCCATTGGTCACTTCGCACAGGGTCTCGATGACTTTCTGCGGCTTGATGACATTGCCGTCGCCCTTGTCGTAAGGGAACAGCTCGCCATTGCCACGCCATTCGTCGATCTGCTTCCACCAGGCATCCAGCGCCGCCTTGTCAGGCTGCTCGCCGATTTCCTTGAGGATGCCGAGCATTTCGCTGAGCACGCTGTCGACCGGGCCGACGATCGGCACGTCAGCCTTGATCATCTTGGAGATCGACGCCGGGTCGATGTCGATATGGATGATCTTGGCGTTCGGGCAGAACTTGGCCGGGCCGTTGACCACGCGGTCGTCAAAACGGGCACCGACGGCGAAGATGACGTCGGCATGGTGCATGGCCATGTTGGCAGTAAAGCTGCCGTGCATGCCGAGCATGCCGAGGAACTGGCGGTCGGTACCCGGGAAGCCACCCAGACCCATCAGGGTATTGGTGACCGGCAGGTTGAGCGACTTGGCGATTTCGGTCAGGGCTTCGGAGCCACCACCGAGGATCACGCCGCCACCGGAGTAGACGATCGGGCGCTTGGCCGCCAGCAGCATCTCTGCAGCCTTGCGGATCTGGCCGGAGTGGCCGCGTACCGCTGGGCTATAGGAGCGCAGCTTGACCTTTTTCGGGTAGACGTATTCGAACTTCTCGGCCGGGTTGGTCATATCTTTTGGAATGTCGACCACGACCGGACCTGGGCGACCGGATTGCGCCAGGTAGAATGCTTTTTTCAGAACTTCGGGGATTTCGCTGGCATGTTTGATCATGAAGCTGTGCTTCACGATCGGCCGCGAAATACCGATCATGTCGGTTTCCTGGAAGGCATCGGTACCCACCATGGTGCTAGGCACCTGGCCGGACAGGATGACCATCGGAATCGAATCCATGTAGGCGGTGGCAATACCGGTAATGGCATTGGTCGCGCCCGGGCCGGAGGTTACCAGCACCACGCCGGCCTTGCCGGTGGCGCGGGCGTAGCCGTCCGCCATATGGGTAGCTGCCTGCTCATGACGAACCAGGATGTGCTCGACTTCCGGTTCCTTGAACAGCGCGTCGTAAACATGCAGGAGAGCACCACCAGGGTACCCGTAGATGTGCTTAACGCCTTCGTCACGCAAGAAGCGGACGACCATCTCAGCGCCAGATAAAAGCTCCACGTTGTTCACCTCTAAAACGCCAGAATACCGCCCTCACTGGACGGGTCTTAATAGGTTTACTGCCAAGCAGAGCATGAGCGAACGTCAGCACTGACTGAGCAAGTATTGGGAGCGCCCCAGAGTGTTGCGGGGTTTTCCCACCCAGCGCGAGGTAACGCGTTGCGGGGTGTAACAGGTCGGCGCGGGTGTGCGCCTCATGATCTGCTTAGCGGGTCTGCTTCTGGCAGTCCCTCTACAGCGGAGATTGGATTCTTCTGATTCGGCGCCAACAAGTCAAGAAAAATTATTGCCAATTTTTCCCCAAGATGAATTCTTGCCACCACTAAAAATCGCTTCAGCAGCAGAATAAATAAGATTTCCACAAAAAAGGGCCACAATCTGCGGCCCTTGAAGGAAAAACTGAAGAAATCAGGCGGAAGGAGCAATCAATTGGTCAAATGCTGCCAACAGGCGGCGTAGCTCACGACTTTGCTCTGGCCGGTCGGTAAATACCGTTTCAGCCATTACCAGGATGCCGGACGCATTGGGCAGCGGGTGGCCCAACTCGATGATGATCTTCATGCGCGGCAGGAAGATCCATTGGAGCCACTGCTCGAAACTGAGGGTATCGACTGCGAAAGGCACCGTACTGGCCAGTGCCTCATCGCTTGGCGGCTCGTCATCCCACCAGCCTTGCACCTGCAGCTCACGTTCGATCAGCAGCAGGTGGTCGGCAACATCCAGAATGCGCTGCTCGATCATCACGAATTGACCCGTGCCTTTTGCCGGGCCAGTGCGGCACCAGCGCTGTCACCCTGCTTCTCGCGGGCCTGGGCGATGGTGTTCCACAGCTCGGCCTGCAGGCTCGGGCGGCCATTGGCGTAAGTCAGGGCACGACGCGCCAACTGCTCGGCCTGCGGTGCATCACCTTGCGACAGGCGTACTTGGGCCAGACGGTACAGTACCTGCGGCTCGCGCGGGGCAATGCGCTGAGCACGCTCCAGGCTCGATGCGGCACCGTTGAAGTCACCGCTGCCCTGCTGGGTCTTCGCGGTGGTCAGCAGCGCCAGCACCGGGCCGTCCAGCTGCTCGTCGGCCGACAGGCCACCGGTAGCAGCACCGCTACGCGGAATACCGGTTGGCGCGCTGGTGCTTTGCGGGGCGCTGTTCATCGCCGCGATGTCGAAGGGTTCGTCGGCGATCGGGTTCGGATTGGTGGTCATTGGTGCCGAAGTGACCGGCCCAGTGGTAATTGGGCCTGGGGTGATCGGCCCCGGGGTAATCGGCGAGGTGCTGATTGGCGCCGCGCCATTGGCCGCCGGGAACGTCTGGATGCCCGAAGCGCCAGCGCCCTGCGGGATCATCACGGTCACGCCGGAGTCTTCAGGCAGCGTTTGAGCCTGCGCGGTACCCGCGTTATAGCCACCCGCAGAGCGATTGGCCGTCACGCGTTCGCTGTTGGACACCCGGGTGCTCGAGTCGACCACCGGAATATTGCCGCGCGGGACGCTGGCGCACCCCTGGAGCACAGCCAGCGCCGTCACGGCAGGAAACAGCCACTTGTTCACGTCACACCTCATCAATGCAGCCTGTGCTTAATTCATCCAGCCCTTGACCCAGTCCATGACCGATTCAACTGGATCCTGCTCGCCGCCGCAGGTCGCGCCGGCGGGCGGTTCACTCCCGCGAATATACGGCATCTGCACCGCTCCCGGACAGCTGCCATCAGACCCATGGCCACTGTACGGGTCAATCCAGGCCTGCACCACGTTGTCCGGTTGCGGCATGTCCAGCGGCAGCGGGTCGGCCTTCTTCATGAAGCTGGTCCACACCTGCAGGGCGCCGGTAGCACCAGTAAATGGCGTCTTGCCGTTGTCGTCACGCCCCATCCATACCACGGCCAGCAGGTCCTGGCTGAACCCGGAGAACCAGCTGTCGCGCGAATCGTTACTGGTGCCGGTCTTGCCCGCCAGGGTGAGATTGCGCGGCAAAGTGTTGTACACCGAGCGGCCGGTGCCTTCGCGCATCACCCGCTGCATGGCGTTCTGCACCAGGTAGATAGCCCCCGGGTCGAAGGTTTGCTGGATCTGGAACGGGTAGCGTTTTAGCGGCTCGCCCTCGGCGGTGAGCACGCTGCGGATACCGCGCATCGGGGTATTGAAGCCGCCGTTGGCGATGGTCTGGTACATCGTCGCGACCTGCATTGGCGACATGCCGCCGGCACCCAGCAGCATGGCCGGGAAGGCTGGCCAGTCAACGTTCACTCCCAGCCGGCCAATGGTCTTGATCACGTTGGGCACACCCACTTCCAGGCCGATCTTGGCAGTCGACAGGTTGTAGGAGTTGGCCAGCCCCTGGTACAGGTAGATGGTGCCATGCGGGCGACGATCGTAGTTCTGCGGGCGCCAGACCTGGCCGTCGGCACCTTTGACCGAGAACGGCTCGTCCTGCACCCAACTGGTCAAGGTGTACTTGGTCGGTTGTTCCAGCGCGGTCAGGTACACCGCCGGCTTGACCAGCGAACCGATCGGCCGCACGGCATCAATGGCGCGGTTGAAGCCGGCGAAGCCGGCCTGGCGGCTGCCGATAAGCGCCTGCACCTCACCGGTTTCCGGATTGGTCACGACCATCGCCGACTCAACCTCGTCCGCCCCCTTGCGCCCCGCGAGGCGCTTGAAGGTCTCGCTCATCGAGGTTTCGGCCTTCATCTGCAGGATCGGGTCGAAGCTGGTGAAGATGCGCAGGCCTTCTTCGGTCAAGTCTTCATCGCGGTAGTCCTGGCGCAGCTGACGCTTGACCAGGTCGAGGAAGGCCGGGAACGAGCTGTCTGCCAGGCTGCCGCGCTTGGTCACGCCCAGCGGCATCTTCTTCGCTGCATCGACTTCTGCCTGGCTGGCCACGCCCTGCTCGGCCACCAGGTCGAGCACCAGGTTGCGGCGGGCCAGGGCGCGGTCCGGATAGCGACGCGGGTTGTAGTAGGACGGCCCCTTGACCATGCCCACCAGCAAAGCGATCTGGTGCAACTTCAGCTCCGACAGCGGTTGGCTGAAGAAGAACTGGCTGGCGAGGCCGAAGCCGTGCACCGCACGCTGACCATCCTGGCCGACGAACACCTCGTTGAGGTAGGCCTCGAGGATCTCGCGCTTGTCGTAGTGCAGCTCCAGCAATACGGCCATCATCGCCTCGGTCAGCTTGCGGCTGAGGCTGCGCTCGCTGGTGAGGTAGAAGTTCTTCACCAACTGCTGGGTCAGGGTGCTGCCACCCTGGCGCATGGAACCTGCCGAGGTATTGACCCACATGGCTCGGGCGATGGACTTGGGCGACACCCCGAAGTGGCTGTAGAAATCGCGGTCTTCCGTCGCCACCAGGGTTTCGAGCAGGTACGGCGGTACCTGGTCGATCTTGATCAGGATGCGGTCTTCGAGGTTTTTCGGGTAGATGCCGCCGATCATCAGCGGCTCCAGGCGCACTACGTCGAGCGTCTTGCCGTTGGCGCCGGAAAGGCCTGCCACGTAATCGCCGGAGAAGCGCACACGCACGAACTGCGCCGGCTCCATGCCCTCGTAGAACTGGAAGCCACGGGTATTGAGCTCGACGGTGTTGCCGTTGACTGCCGCCGCTCCCGGCCCGTTGGCCGCGCTTTCACGCCGGTAGCCGAGCGCGTCCAGCTCGGTGAGGAAGTCGTTCTTGCTCAGTTTCTGGCCGGTGAACAGCTCCAGCGGCCGGGCATACACCTTGGCCGGGATGGTCCAGCGCTTGCCGGAAAACTTTTCCTGGACAACGGCATCGAGGTAAACCGCGAAGCCGGCGACTAACACCAGGCCGACCAGGCTGAGCTTCAAAGCCCAGCCCAGCCAGGCGCGGGAGCGGCCGGTCGGGCGTTTCTGAGGGGTACGGGGATTTCGAGTTCGGGTCATGGCGGCGGATTATACGCACTTTATAAAGGCTGGGCAGACGCCCCCGGCGGTAGGCAGGGACGGCACCATTGACCATAATGGCGCATTCGAATTCCCTGCCCCCGGAAGGATTTCCCGTGAGCCAAGCCCTTATCACTGCGTTGCAGAACCCAGCCCTGTACCCTCACCCCGTGGATGGGTTCCAGCTCATCGAGACGCATATCTCCTGGGTCCTGCTCACCGGCGAGTATGCCTACAAGATCAAGAAGCCGATGAACTTCGGCTTCCTCGACTTCACCGGCCTGGACCAGCGCCGGCATTTCTGTAACGAAGAATTGCGCCTGAACCAGCGCCTGACCGATGGCCTGTACCTTGAAGTGTTGCCGATCACCGGTAGCGTCGACGCGCCGCAGATCGGCGGTGAAGGCGAAGCCATCGAGTACGTGCTGAAGATGCGCCAGTTCCCGCAGGGGCAGATGCTCAACACCCTGCAGGCCAATGGCGAACTGAACGCCGCGCACATCGACCAGATGGCCCGGCAGATCGCCGAGTTCCACCTGCAGGCCCCACGCGTGCCGGTGGAGCACCCACTGGGCACGCCGGACAGCGTGATGGCACCTGTGGAGCAGAACTTCGAGCAGATTCGCCCGTTCCTCAGCGACAAGGCCGACCTGCAGCAACTCGACGCCCTGCAGGCCTGGGCACGCAGCAGCTTCGAGCGCCTGCATGGCCTGCTGGAAAAGCGCAAGGCCAATGGTTTCATCCGTGAATGCCACGGTGACATCCACCTGGGCAACGCCACCCTGATCGACGGCAAGGTGGTGATCTTCGACTGCATCGAGTTCAACGAACCGTTCCGCCTGACCGATGTGTACGCCGATACCGGCTTCCTGGCCATGGACCTGGAAGACCGCGGCCTGAAATGCCTGGCCCGCCGCTTCATCAGCCAGTACCTGGAACTGACCGGCGACTACGAAGGCCTGGAACTGCTCAACTTCTACAAAGCCTACCGCGCGCTGGTACGGGCCAAGGTTGCACTGTTCAGCATGCCAGCCGATGCCGATGGCGTGCAGCGCGCCACCACTCTTCGCACCTACCGCAACTATGCCAACCTGGCAGAAAGCTACAGCGCCATCCCGTCGCGCCTGCTGGCCATTACCCACGGTGTTTCGGCTGTGGGCAAAAGCCACGTGGCCATGCGCATGGTCGAAGCCCTTGGCGCCGTCCGCGTGCGTTCGGATGTGGAGCGCAAGCGCCTGTTCGGTGAACAGCAGCAGGCTGAGGCTGGCCAGCTGAGTACCGGCATCTATGATCAGGACGCCAGTGTCGCGACCTACCAGCGCCTGCACGAGGTGGCAGCGACCGTACTGCGGGCCGGCTTCCCGGTGGTGCTGGATGCCACCTACCTCAAACGTGATCAGCGCCAGGCCGCAGCGGACATCGCCAGCCAGACGGGCGTGCCGTTCCTGATCCTCGACTGCCATGCGCCGGATGCGGTCATCGCCAGCTGGCTGGAGCAGCGCCAGGCAGAAAATACCGACCCGTCGGATGCCACCCTGGAAGTGGTCAAAGCCCAGCAGGCCAGTCGTGAGCCACTGGATGCACAGGAACTGGTGCAGAGCACCCGCGTCGATACCCAGAGCGCCGGGAGCATGGACCAGGTGATCGAGCAGATTCGCCAGCGCTTGCCTGGGCTGTAAGG
>NZ_JALLKV010000064.1:0-17744 GCF_023093815.1 Pseudomonas sp. PNPG3 | reverse complement strand
AGGCCGGCACAGGACATCTCGTCGCCCCCTATGGCAAAAGGCCGCGCATTTCCTATCCCCCGCTACACTCCTCTCTGACCTGCTCGCGATTTATCCCCCAATCCCCGTTCAGCCATCGCAAGGAGGCTCGATGAACGATGAATTGCAGCATCTGAAGAACCTTGGCAAGACCTCTGCGCAGTGGCTGCATGCAGCCGGCATCCACAGTGCATCGGATCTGCGCCGCCTGGGCGCGGTAGGTGCGTACCAGGCCGTGAAGACACGAGGGTTCCGCGCATCGAAGGTGCTGTTGTATGCCATTGAAGGCGCCCTGCTGGACATGCACTGGAACGATTTGCCGCTGGAGCGCAAAGAAGCGCTCAACCAACAACTGGATGCGAAAAGCCCTGCGCAAAAAAATCAGAAATAATCTCGGGAAAGGGATTGACGTCGAAATGAGAATAGTTATGATTATCACAACTGGTCGCGAGACTGGTTGGATAAGCTAAGAGCCCCTGGTTCGGACTCTCAGATTATCTCCTCATCAGGCTAATCACGGTTATTGACCCGGCAATTTGCCGGGTCTTTTTTTGCCTATTACAGCCCCGTCACCGCAGTTGCGCGCAATAGTCCTGCTCCGGCATCGCTGCCGTGTACCACACAAAATCAGCCTCGCCTGCCTCGACCTGCTCACCAACCTCAGCTAGCAGTAGCACCTTGCTCTCCCCCTGCGCTTGCAGGTCAGCCAAGTGCAACGGTACACCCAGGTCCTTGCGCACGTGATAGGCCCCGGCCAGCAGCAGTGCTGGCTGCGGCGCCGCCAGCAAGCGCTCGGCCATGCGCCGGTCGCGCTGCTGCTGCACGGCCAGCATCGCCGGCAACTGGCTTTCTGGCAGCATCCCGCAATGCCCGGCACGCACATGCTCCAGCAAGGCGGCCTTGACCGTCGGCGCATTGGAGCGTTCGCCCGGTAACGAAGCCGGCTGACGATAGGCCTGGCGCATCTCGCCGGGCGAGAGGTTGGCGGCCAGCACAGGCACCCGCTGCTGCAAAGCCTCGGTCACGATTGGCCCGTACAGCTGCCAATCCCAGCCGTCCTGCCAGGCCAAGGCCTTGGGCAGGTCTACCGGCAAAGGTTGCCCCGCGAGGTTGTCCAGCAGCGGTTGCTGCTCGGGCTGCAGCATTTCCAGCAGCAGGCTGCCCTGCACACGTTGGCCTTGTAGGGCGCGCAGCATCCACAGCTGCAGTGCGTGATGGTCGGGGTTGTCGTGTTTCTCGCCGACCAGTACCCGGGGAGCGGTAGACAGGCGCTGCACCAGTTGCTCAGGGCTGATCAGCTGACCATCAGCAAGATCGACGATATGCCCCAGCTCGGCATGGCTGCGCCCCTCACTGCTCTGCCAGGCGGGCAGGGGCGGCAGGCTGGCCTGGCAGCCACCCAGTTCCAGCACCAGGCACAGCGAGAAAGCGGACAGCAGCGGATGTCGCATGGACAGCACCTCCATTTATGGCCTGCACGAGCCCTTGTAGGACCGCGCCAGCGTTAGCGGGTGATGATCAGCGGATGCCCACGCTCCGGGTGCGCCTGTACCAGTACGTCGATCCCGTATACCGCCTTCAACGCCGCCGGCGTCAGCACTGCTTCGGGTGCGGCAAAGGCATGGCAGCGCCCCTGCTCCAGCAGCAGGATACGATCACAGTAGCGCGCCGCCAGGTTCAGGTCATGCAGGATCACCAGCACCGCGGCGCCACGGTCGGCAAAGCGGCGCACGGCTTCGAGGGTGGTGTGCTGGTGCAACGGGTCGAGCATCGAGGTTGGCTCGTCCAGCAGCAGCGTTGAACCCGCCTCGCCCGGCCACAGCTGCGCCAGCACCCGAGCCAGGTGCACTCTTTGCCGCTCGCCGCCAGACAACGCCAGGTAACTGCGCTCCACCAGGTGCCAGGCATCCGCTGCCCGCAAGGCCGCTTCGACGATTTCAGCATCGCGCCGCTGCCCGGTGCCATGGGGCATGCGCCCCATGCCCACCACTTCCTCGACCCGGAACGAGAACCCCAGGCTGGACACCTGCGGCAACACCGCCAGGCGCCTGGCTCGCTCCTGCCCTGCCCAGTCCGCCAGTGGCCTGCCCTGTAGCGTCACCCGCCCGTGATTGGGCGCCAGCTCACCACACAGTACTCCTAGCAGGCTGCTCTTGCCGGCACCGTTGGGGCCGAGCACACCCACCACCTGCCCCTGGCTCAGCTGCAGATGAATGTCATGCAGCACTTCGTTGCTGCCCCGCCGCAAGTACAGCCCCTCGGCTTGCAACATCAACTGCGCCCTCGTATCAGCAGGAACAGGAAGAACGGTGCGCCGATAAAGGCCGTGACGATGCCGATCGGCAGCTCGGCAGGCGCCAGCAGCAGCCGCGCCGCCAAATCGGCGAACAGCATCAGCGCACCGCCAGCCAACAAGGAAGCTGGCAGCACCACACGGTGATCAGGCCCGGCCAGCAGGCGCACCAGGTGCGGCACCACCAGGCCGATGAAACCGATCAGCCCTGCTGCCGCCACCGCCGCACCCACGCCCAGCGCCGTGCAGAACACCAGCTCGCGCTTGAGCCGCTCCACGTCAATGCCCAGGTGACGCGCCTCCGATTCACCAAGCAGCATGGCATTCAACGCCTTGGCCCGACGTGGCAGCCACACTGCCACGCCCGCAGCCACCAGCAGCAAAGGCCACAGCCGCTGGTAACTGGCACCATTGAGGCTGCCCAAGTTCCAGAAGGTCAGCGTGCGCAGCGTGGCGTCGTCGGCCAGGTAGGAGAACAACCCCACGGCAGCACCGCCCAGCGCGGTCATGGCCACACCGGCCAGCAGCATCGTGGCGACGTTGGTCTGGCCGTCGCGTCGCCCCAGACGATAAACCAGCGCAGTCACGCCCAGCCCGCCGATGAAAGCGCACAGCGACAACAGGTAGGGGGCAAGCACATCCGGCATGCCGCCCAGCCAACTGCCGCCAACGATGGCCACCGCCGCGCCCACCGCTGCTCCGGCGGCAACCCCTACCAGCCCGGGGTCGGCCAGAGGGTTACGGAACAGCCCCTGCATGGCCACACCAGACAGCGCCAGCACCGCGCCCACCGCCAATCCCAGCAAGGTGCGCGGCAGGCGGATCTGGCCGAGGATCATCTCGGCCTGCTGCAGGCCGTCAGCGGCAATGGGTAACCCCAGCAAGCGCAAGCCGGCACGCAGGGTATCGAACAACGGCAGGCTGACCGGCCCCAAGGCCAAAGACAACCACACCGCCAACAGGCACAACAGGCCCAGGCAAACGAACAGTGTGCGTGGCTGGACCCGTTGTTTCATTGGTAGAGGCTGATCTTGGCGGCCGGATAGAAGGTAGCCGCAAGCAACTGAAGTGTTGCCGGCAGGCGTGGCCCGAGCCCGCCGACCAATAGTGTCGGGTCAAGCGATACCAGGCGTTTCTCTCGCACGGCGCGCGAGGTCGCCAGCGCGGGGTTTTCTTTCAGCAACGCCTTCAAGGCTTGGTCATCGGCCAGCGCCCGGTCGGAAAACACGATCACATCCGGGTCCAGCGCAGCCAGTGCTTCGCTGGAGAAATTCTTGTAGCCCTGATGTTCTGCCAAGTTGCGCCCGCCTGCCTGGCTCAGCAGCCAGTCGCCAGCGGTACCCTGCCCGGCGATCAGCGGCTTGGCACCCGCATGCCCGACTAGCAGCAACACTCCTGGCGCCTTCTGCCCGGCCTGGGCCTGCCTGACCCTGGCCTGCAAGGCATCGAGCTGCTGGTGGTAACCCGACGCCAAGACCGCGGCCTGCTCTTCTGCGCCCAGCAATTGCCCCAGATGCTTGAGGTTTTCATCCACCGCCGCCACCTCGGCTTTGCTGGAGAACAGTTCGACCCGCACGCCAGCCTTGCGGATTTGCGCCAGTACCGGTGGCGGCCCCATTTCTTCGGTGCCCACCAGCACATCCGGGCGCAGGCTGAGAATGCCTTCCGCAGACAACTGCCGCTGGTAGCCGACGCTAGGCAGTGACTTCAGCGATTGCGGGTGCTGGCTGGTGGTGTCCACACCCACCAAGCGCGCTTCACCGCCAAGTGCGCTGATCCATTCGCTCAGTGCGCCACCAGCGCTGACCCAACGCTGCGGCAGCTCGGCCGCCAGGGCCTGGGTGGACAGCACAACGCTCGCGCACAGAGCGAGCAAGGCGACAGGACGGCGCATCATCGGGTTCCTTCTGCAGGCGAGCCGCGCGCCTTGTGGCGAGCGACGGAACTGCGCACCATAGGCAGCCGGGCGCAGCGAATATGGACAATTTGATAATTATTCGCATTGAAGCGTCAAGCCATCACTTGTTCCACGAGTCGTCTTTGCCATGCACTTCCTTTGTACCTCCCACGGCCTGGCCGAAGGCCAAAGCCGCGCCTTCAGCGTAGACGGCATCGAACTGTTCGGCGTACGCCGCCAGGGCCAGGTGTACCTCTACCGCAACCGTTGCCCGCACCGCGGCATCCCGCTGAACTGGGTAGAAGATGCGTTTCTCGATGACAGCGCCAGCCTGATTCACTGCGCCCATCATGGCGCGCTGTTTCTGATCGAAAGTGGAGAATGCGTGGCCGGGCCGTGCGAGGGCGAGCAACTGCAGGCCCTGAGCTGCCACGAGGACAGCCAGGGCATCTGGCTCAAGGGGTAAGCAGCACCGGCAGGCGGCGGTCGATGACAATGCCTTCGGAGTCCAGGCGTGCGCCGTAGGCCAGCACCTCCACTCCATCTGAAACTGCCGCGCGCAGGGCCTGAGCATAAGCCGCATCGATTTCCTCGGCCGGGCGCACCGCGTCGATACCGGTCAGGTTCACACAATACAGCTGCACAGCCCGCACGCCTTGCCTGGCCAACTTCGCCAGCTCTCGCAGGTGCTTGGCGCCGCGCTGGGTCACCGCATCAGGAAAGGCCGCGACCGTGCTGGCTGGGTAGCCCAGGGTCACGCTCTTGACTTCGACATAGGCCGGGGCACCGTCGAACTCCAGGCGAAAGTCGATGCGGCTGCCTTCCTCGCCGTAGGCTACCTCACGCCTTAGCGCACTGAAACCGGCCAGTTCGGCGATGATGCCGGCACGCAGGGCCTCTTCGACCAGCGCATTGGCCCGCCCGGTATTCACACAGGCCAGCCGCCCCTGCGGGGTTTCGCTGATTTCCCAAGTGCCCGGGAGCTTGCGCTTGGGGTCGTTGGAGCGGCTGAACCACACCTGCCCGCCTTCACGCATGCAGTTGAGCATGGAGCCGGTGTTGGGGCAGTGGATGGTGAGTTGTTCGCCGCCGGGCAGTTCGATATCCGCCAGAAAGCGTTTGTAGCGGCGCAGCAGGCGGCCCTGTTCGAGTGGGGGATGGAACTGCATCAGCCTTGCCAGCTCCGCAGGCCGCGAGCAATCCGCTGCACCGCCTCTTCCAGGCGCGGCAGGCTCTGGGTGTAGGCAAAGCGCACATGGTGGCCGGCCAGGTGACGGCCGAAGTCCAGGCCCGGGGTGAAGGCCAGGTGCTCGGTCTCCAGGAAGTGCCGGCAGAAGGCGAACGCATCACCGCCAAAGGCACTGATGTCGGCATACAAGTAGAACGCCCCCTGCGGCTCGACGGCAATGCGAAAGCCCAGTTCGCGCAGGGCGGGCAACAGGTAGTCGCGGCGGCGGGCGAACTCGGCGCGGCGCTCCTCGAAAATGGCCAGGGTTTCGGGCTGGAAACACGCCAGCGCGGCATGTTGGGCCATGCTTGGCGCACTAATGTACAGGTTCTGTGCCAGCTTCTCCAGGTCGGCCACCGCGCCAGGAGGCGCCACTAGCCAGCCGAGGCGCCAACCGGTCATGCCGAAATACTTGGAAAAACTATTCAGGACGAATGCCGAGTCGTCCACTTCCAGCACGCTGGGCGCGTCCATGCCATAGGTCAGCCCGTGATAGATCTCGTCCACCACCAGATGGCCGTGCCGTTCACGGGTGGCGCGGGACAGGTTGGCCAGGTCGTCACGCCCCAGCACGGTACCGGTCGGGTTGGCCGGCGAGGCGACCAGGGCTCCGACCGTGTCCTTGTCCCAGTAGCGGTCGACAAGGTCGGCAGTCAGCTGGTAATTCACATCCGGACCCACCGGCACAAGCTGCGCCCCGCCCTCGACCAGGCGCAGGAAGTGGCGGTTGCACGGGTAGCCTGGGTCGGCCAGCAGCCAATGTTTGCCTGGGTCGACCAGCAGACTGCTGGCCAGCAGCAGCGCACCGGAACCACCCGGGGTGATGAGGATGCGCTCAGGGTCGACGCTAAGGCCATAACGCTGGCCGTAGAAACCAGCAATGGCTTCGCGCAGTGCCGGCAGGCCGCGTGCGGCGGTGTAGCGGGTGTGCCCGGCGGCCAATGCTGCCTGGCCGGCGGCAACGATGGGCGCGGCCGTGGTGAAGTCCGGCTCGCCGATTTCCAGGTGGATCACGTCGTGTCCGGCCGCCTGCAGCTCGTTGGCCCGGGCCAGCAGCGCCATGACGTGGAAGGGTTCGATGGCGCGGCTGCGCGCACTGTAGGGGTGGGCCATGACCTTCTCTCAATTGGGTCTAAACTGGAGATTCTACCTCTGCACGCCACCGAACGTGCGGCTCAGGCCGCTGTCAATTACCAGGATCGGGCGGGGTAGCGCACCCCCGATCTATCTGGTAAGTTCGGCGGCTCGCAGTCGCAGGGCCGGCGGGTGCCGGAGATGGAGCAGCCTGCGCATTGGATCAGATGAGTGAGAGGCGGTCTATTCATGTCCACCGTAGAAAAGCAAAAAGCCCAGACCATGTACGGTGTCGAGCCCTACGTAGAATCCAAAGGTGAAGAGTACATGGGCGAGCCCATGAAGAAGCACTTCACCAAGCTTCTCGGCGCCTGGAAGCAAGAGCTGATGACCAGTGTGGACCGCACTGTGGACCACATGAAGGACGAGGCAGCCAACTTCCCAGACCCGGCCGACCGTGCCAGCCAGGAAGAAGAATTCGCCCTGGAGCTGCGCAACCGCGATCGCGAGCGCAAGCTGATCAAGAAAATCGACAAGACCCTCGACAAGATCAAGGCCGACGAGTACGGCTGGTGCGAATCGTGCGGCATCGAGATCGGCCTGCGTCGCCTGGAGGCCCGCCCTACCGCCGACCTGTGCTTCGACTGCAAGGAAATCGCCGAGAAAAAGGAAAAGACGGTCGGCAAAGGCTGATCTTTCTTTCCACCTGAACGGGGCGCATCATGCGCCCCGTTTCATTTATATGCCCAGCCTGACCATGACCCACTCAAGCTACATCGGACGTTTCGCCCCCACCCCCAGCGGCTTCCTGCACTTCGGCTCGCTGGTCGCCGCCCTCGCCTCCTGGCTCGATGCCCGCGCCGTGAACGGCCGCTGGCTGCTGCGCATGGAAGACACCGACCCGCCTCGGGAAATGCCCGGTGCTCGCGATGCGATCCTGCAGACCCTGGAGCGCTACGGCCTGGAGTGGGACGGCGAAGTGGTGTTCCAGAGCCAGCGGCACGATGCCTATGCCGCGGTGGTCGACCGCCTGTTCAACATGGGCCTGGCCTACGCCTGCACCTGCTCGCGCAAGCAGCTTGAGGGTTACAACGGTATCTACCCGGGCCTTTGCCGCAATGCCGGGCATGCTAGGGATGGCGCGGCGATCCGCCTGCGCGTGCCAGAGCTGATCTACCGCTTTACCGACCGCGTACAGGGCGAGTTCCAGCAGCACCTGGGGCGTGAAGTGGGCGATTTCGTCATCCAGCGCCGCGACGGGCTGTATGCCTACCAACTGGCGGTGGTACTGGACGATGCCTGGCAAGGTGTTACCGACATCGTGCGTGGCGCCGACCTGCTCGACAACACCCCGCGCCAGCTGTACCTGCAAGAGTTGCTGGGCTTCTCGCAGCCGCGTTACCTGCATATTCCGCTGATCGTGCAGCCGGACGGGCACAAGCTGGGCAAGTCGTACCGCTCGCCGCCGCTGCAGGCGGACCAGGCGACACCGCTGTTGCTGCGGGCGTTGCGGGCGCTGGGGCAGAAAGCCGACCCCGAGTTGCTGCTGGCAACGCCGGCGGAGGTATTGGCGGTAGCTCGCAAACAGTGGCGGCCCGAGGCGATTGCACAGCGGACCACGGTGCCAGAGGCTGATTTGCGCTGAGGCAGGCCCGGCCCTTTCGCGGGTAAACCCGCTCCCACAGGGCCCTCACCACACCTGAGGAAAGCGCATTACCTGTGGGAGCGGGTTCACCCGCGAAGAGGCCGGCACAAGCAACCCATCCCTCAAAAACAAAAGCCCAATAAATTCAACCTCTTGGCGAACACCATGGATTCCCGCTAGCATCCCCCCAGCCATTTGCGCCAATAATAAGTCCAAGCCCGCAGCGCCCAACCATCGAGGCCAGCATGTACATCTATCGTTTGGTCCTGCTTCTGGTCGTGGGGATCTACCTGTTCTCCCCGGCCATCATGGACTGGTGGATCGAACCGACCGGAGCCTGGTACCGCCCTTACCTGCTCTGGCTGATCCTGATCGTCGTCACCTTCATCCTGCAGAGCCAACGAGATGCCGATGAGCTTTAGCCTGACCCAGATGATCCTGATCAGCGCCGCGTACCTCATGGTGCTGTTCGGTGTGGCCTGGATCAGCGAGCGGGGGTTGATCCCGCGCTCGATCATTCGCCACCCGCTGACCTACACCCTGTCGCTGGGCGTATACGCCAGTGCCTGGGCCTTCTATGGCTCGGTGGGCCTGGCCTACCAGTACGGCTACGGCTTCCTTGCCTGTTACCTGGGGGTGTCCGGCGCGTTCCTGCTGGCGCCAGTGCTGCTCTATCCGATCCTGAAGATCACCCGTACCTACCAGCTGTCCTCGCTGGCCGACCTGCTGGCGTTCCGCTTCCGCAGCACCTGGGCCGGGGCGCTGACCACCATCATCATGCTCATCGGCGTTCTGCCCTTGCTGGCCCTGCAGATCCAGGCGGTAGCCGACTCGATCAGTATCCTTACCGGTGAGCCGGTCAAGGCACGTGTGGCCTTCGCCTTCTGTACGCTCATCATCCTGTTCACCATCTTCTTCGGCTCGCGGCACATCGCCACACGCGAAAAGCACGAAGGGCTGGTGTTCGCCATCGCCTTCGAGTCGGTGATCAAGCTGCTGGCCCTGGGCGGTATCGGCCTGTATGCCCTTTATGGCGTGTTCGGCGGCCCGCACGAACTGGAAGTGTGGCTGCTGCAGAACCAGACCGCCCTGGCCGCTCTGCATACGCCGCTGCAGGAAGGTCCATGGCGCACCTTGCTACTGGTGTTCTTCGCCTCGGCCATCGTC
Organism: Pseudomonas sp. PNPG3; assembly: GCF_023093815.1. Classification (NCBI taxonomy): domain Bacteria; kingdom Pseudomonadati; phylum Pseudomonadota; class Gammaproteobacteria; order Pseudomonadales; family Pseudomonadaceae; genus Pseudomonas; species Pseudomonas sp. PNPG3. The sequence goes on along the minus strand of NZ_JALLKV010000064.1, from coordinate 8,422 downwards.
ATGCCGCACATGTACCACATGGCCTTCACCGAAAACCTCAACCCGCGCTCGCTGGTCAGCGCCAGCTGGGGCCTGCCGCTGTTCCTGCTGCTGATGAGCCTGGCCGTGCCGCTGGTGCTGTGGGCCGGCCTGCGTCTGGGCGCCACCACCAACCCCGAATACTTCACCCTGGGCCTGGGGCTTGCCGCCAACAACCAGGCACTGGCGCTGCTGGCCTACATCGGCGGCTTGTCGGCCGCCAGCGGGCTTATCATCGTCACAACCCTGGCGCTGTCGGGCATGGCCCTCAACCACCTGGTGCTGCCGCTGTACCAGCCGCCGGCCGAAGGCAACATCTACCGCTGGCTGAAGTGGACCCGCCGCGCGCTGATCGTCGCCATCATCACCGCGGGCTTCATGTTCTACCTCACCCAGAACAACCACCAGAGCCTGGCCAACCTGGGCATCGTCGCCTTCGTGGCCACGTTGCAGTTCCTGCCGGGCGTGCTGTCGGTGCTGTACTGGCCAACTGCCAACCGCCGTGGCTTCATCGCCGGCCTGCTGGCCGGCACCCTGGTGTGGATGGTGACCATGCTGCTGCCATTGCTGGGCAACCTGCAGGGCTTCTACATCCCGCTGCTGGACATGATCTACGTGCTGGACGACACCAGCTGGCACATGGCGGCCATCGCCTCGCTGGCGGCCAACGTGCTGTTGTTCACCCTGATCTCGCTGTTCACCAACGCCAGCAACGAAGAGGTAAGCGCCGCCGAAGCCTGCGCAGTGGACAATGTGCGCCGCCCGCAACGCCGCGAGCTGCACGCCGCCTCGCCACAGGAGTTCGCCACCCAACTGGCCAAGCCGCTGGGCGCCAAGGCCGCACAGAAGGAAGTGGAACAGGCCCTGCGCGATCTCTACCTGCCGTTCGACGAGCGCCGCCCCTATGCCTTGCGCCGCCTGCGCGACCGCATCGAGGCCAACCTGTCCGGCCTGATGGGGCCGAGCGTGGCCCAGGACATGGTCGAGACCTTCCTGCCGTACAAGTCCGGTAACGAAAACTACGTGACCGAGGACATCCACTTCATCGAAAGCCGCCTGGAAGACTACCACTCGCGCCTGACCGGCCTGGCCGCCGAGCTCGACGCCCTGCGCCGCTACCACCGCCAGACCCTGCAGGAACTGCCCATGGGCGTCTGCTCGCTGGCCAAGGACCAGGAAATCCTGATGTGGAACAAGGCCATGGAAGAGCTCACCGGCATCGCCGCCAAGCACGTGGTCGGCTCGCGCCTGGTCACCATCAGCGAACCCTGGCGCGGCCTGCTGCAAGGCTTCATCAACGTGCCAGACGAGCACCTGCACAAGCAGCGCCTGGCGCTGGACGGCCAGCCGCGCTGGCTGAACCTGCACAAGGCGGCCATCGACGAGCCGCTGGCCCCGGGCAACAGCGGCCTGGTACTGCTGGTGGAGGATCTTACCGAAACCCAGGCCCTGGAAGACAAATTGGTGCACTCCGAACGCCTGGCCAGCATCGGCCGTCTGGCCGCCGGCGTGGCCCACGAAATCGGCAACCCGATCACCGGCATCGCCTGCCTGGCGCAGAACCTGCGCGAAGAGCGTGAGGGCGATGGCGAAATCATCGAGCTGTCCAGCCAGATTCTCGAACAGACCAAGCGGGTATCGCGCATCGTCCAGTCGCTGATGAGTTTCGCCCATGCCGGCGGCAGCCACCAGAACAGCGAAGAACCGGTATGCCTGGCCGAAGTGGCGCAGGACGCCATCGGTCTGCTGGCGTTGAACCGGCGCAATTTCGAAGTACAGTTCTTCAACCTCTGCGACCCGGAGCACTGGGCCGAAGGGGACCCGCAGCGCCTGGCCCAGGTGCTGATCAACCTGCTCTCCAACGCCCGCGACGCATCAAAGCCCGGCAGCGCCGTGCGCGTGCGCAGCGAAGTCAGCGAGCACACCGTCGACCTGATCGTCGAGGATGAAGGCAGCGGGATCCCGAAGAACATCATGGACCGCCTGTTCGAACCCTTCTTCACCACCAAGGACCCGGGCGAAGGAACCGGACTGGGGCTTGCTCTGGTCTATTCCATCGTGGAAGAGCATTATGGGCAAATCACCATCGACAGCCCGGCCGATATCGAACGGCAACGTGGCACCCGGATCCGCGTGACCCTGCCCCGGCATGTCGTAGCGACGTCCCCTGAAATTCGAGACCGTCGAGAGAATTGAATCAATGCCGCACATTCTGATCGTCGAAGACGAAACCATCATCCGCTCGGCCTTGCGTCGCCTGCTCGAACGGAACCAGTACCAGGTCAGCGAAGCCGGCTCGGTGCAGGAAGCCCAGGAACGCTTCAGCATTGCCACCTTCGACCTGATCGTCAGCGACCTGCGCCTGCCAGGCGCACCCGGCACCGAACTGATCAAGCTCGGCCAAGGCACCCCGGTGCTGATCATGACCAGCTACGCCAGCCTGCGCTCGGCGGTAGACTCGATGAAAATGGGCGCGGTGGACTACATCGCCAAGCCCTTCGACCACGACGAGATGCTGCAAGCGGTTGCGCGTATCCTGCGCGACCGGCAGAACGCCCCGGCTGCCGCACCGGCGGCCGAGCCACGCGCCACCAATGGCAAGGCCGCCCCCGCCGACAAAGGCAGCGCGGCGGCCGCCAATGGCGAAATCGGCATCATCGGCTCGTGCCCGCCGATGCAGGACATGTACAGCAAGATCCGCAAGGTCGCGCCCACCGACTCCAATGTGTTGATCCAGGGCGAGTCGGGCACCGGCAAAGAGCTGGTCGCACGCGCCCTGCACAACCTGTCGCGTCGGGCCAAGGCACCAATGATTTCGGTGAACTGCGCGGCCATCCCCGAGACACTGATCGAGTCCGAGCTGTTCGGCCACGAGAAAGGCGCGTTCACCGGCGCCAGCGCCGGGCGCGCTGGCCTGGTGGAGGCTGCCGATGGCGGTACCCTGTTCCTCGACGAAATCGGCGAACTGCCGCTGGAAGCCCAGGCCCGCCTGCTGCGCGTGCTGCAGGAAGGCGAGATTCGCCGGGTGGGTTCGGTACAGTCGCAAAAGGTCGATGTACGCCTGATCGCCGCGACCCACCGCGACCTGAAGAACCTGGCCAAGGCCGGTCAGTTCCGTGAAGACCTGTATTACCGCCTGCACGTGATCGCCCTGAAACTGCCTGCCCTGCGCGAGCGCGGCAGCGACGTCAACGAGATCGCCAGCGCCTTCCTCGCCCGCCAGAGCGCGCGCATCGGCCGCGACGACCTGCACTTCTCGGCCGAAGCCGAGCAGGCCATTCGTCACTACAGCTGGCCGGGTAACGTGCGAGAGCTGGAAAACGCCGTTGAGCGCGCGGTGATCCTCAGCGAGAGTGCGGAAATTTCCGCCGACCTGCTGGGCATCGACATCGAGCTGGGTGACCTGGAAGAGGACGAAATCCTCGACAACGCCCTGGTCGTGGCCAGTTCGGCTAATGCCAGCCATGAGCCGACCGAGGACCTGTCGCTGGAAGACTACTTCCAGCACTTCGTGCTCGAGCATCAGGACCACATGACCGAGACCGAGCTGGCCCGCAAGCTCGGGGTCAGCCGCAAGTGCCTGTGGGAACGCCGCCAGCGCCTGGGCATCCCGCGGCGCAAGAGCAACGCTACCAGCGAATAACCACGCTGCCTGGGCGGGAGGTTCCTCCTGCCCTGATCCCTCTCTATCTGCCGTTCCGGCCTCTTCGCGGGTGAACCCGCTCCCACAGAAATCTCACTGCCCTAAAGGGTGGTGCAATCCTTGTAGAAGCCGGCTTACCGAGATTTAGCGAAACCTGCGCAGTCTCTGTGGGAGCGGGTTCACCCGCGAAAGGGCCAGCAAAGCCAGCGCACACACCCCAGGTAACACATCAGCCCCCGCAAAAATCTGTTACCCAAGCTTTCCGCCGTAACAGTTCCCGAGGCGTACGGTAACGAAATTTCGACATTTTCGACCGCTGAAAAACTGCTCGCCACCTCCAACCCCTTGATTTTACTGGGTTTGCAAAAGTTGGCACGGCACCTGCTATATGTCTGGTACAAGAACAATAACAAGCACTGCAACTCAGAATAAGAACAAGACGAAACGGCTCACGCACAATAAAAACAAGACGGCGGAGGCGCAGCTAACTGATTCTTTTGGAGAGGATGCGTGTTTGGGGCTTGCCCCACAACCAGGCAGAGAACAACAAAAACTGCACTAAAAAGCAGCGCCTGAACTGGTTGGATCGACAGATCAACGTGACATCAGCGACCAAAGCAATCCGTTTGCTCTTAACCCCTGGATTGGGGGTCGTCCACAAGCTTCGAGATTTGTGGACAGGGCACTCAACAAAAACAAGAAGCCCAGCAAAAAAACAATAAGAGCACGCAACGACTTCTTGGGGAGCTTAGGCTCCCCTTGTCGTTTCTACCCTTCTGGCAGGCATCCTGCTACCCGCCTACACCATTCCTTGAGTAAATGCTAGAATCCCCGCCCATCATGCGGCCATTCTCCTATTCTTGGCCGAACATTCCTTCAAACAGTGCATCCCATGCTGAAGAAGCTGTTCCAGTCGTTCCGCCCGCCCGTACCGGGCCCGCACCACAGGCGCACCACGCCTGAGGTGATCAACAAAAGCCAGCACTCGCTGCAACGCCACCAATTCAGCCGCCATGCGGTGAACATCGTGGAACGCCTGCAGAGCGCCGGTTACCAGGCTTACCTGGTCGGTGGCTGTGTCCGCGACCTGATGCTGGGCATCACGCCGAAAGACTTCGACGTCGCCACCAGTGCCACCCCTGAACAGGTCCGTGCCGAGTTCCGCAACGCACGCATCATTGGCCGCCGCTTCAAGCTGGTCCACGTGCATTTCGGACGTGAAATCATCGAAGTCGCAACTTTCCGCGCCCACCATTCGGAAGACGACCAGGGCGACAGCCACCGTTCGTCGCACAATGCCAGTGGCCGCATTCTGCGTGACAACGTGTACGGCACCCTGGAAGAGGACGCGCAACGTCGCGACTTCACCATCAACGCCCTGTACTACGACCCGGTCAGCGAGCGCATCCTCGACTACGCCAACGGCGTGCACGATATCCGCAACCGCTTGCTGCGCCTGATCGGCGACCCTACCCACCGCTATCAGGAAGACCCGGTGCGCATGCTGCGCGCGGTGCGCTTCGCCGCCAAGCTCGACTTCGGCATCGAAAAACACACGGTCCAGCCGATTCGAGAGCTGGCCCCACTGCTGCGCGAAATTCCGCCAGCGCGCCTGTTCGAAGAGAGCCTCAAGCTGTTCCTCTCCGGCCAGGGCGCCATCGTCTTCGAAATGCTGGTCGACCTTCAGTTGTTCGAGCCGCTTTTCCCGGCCAGTTCGCATGCCCTGGACGAGCGCCCGACCTACACCCACACGCTGATCAGCCAAGCGCTGAACAACACCGACCTGCGCGTGAAGCAAGGCAAACCGGTAACCCCGGACTTCCTCTTCGCCGCGCTGCTGTGGCCAGCCCTGCCGGCCCGCGTGCTGCACCTGCAGAACCAGGGCGTGCCGCCTATCCCGGCCATGAACGGTGCGGCCCACGACCTGATCGCCGAACAATGCGCACGTATCGCCATCCCCAAGCGCTTCACCCTGCCGATCCGCGAGATCTGGGACATGCAGGAGCGCCTGCCACGCCGCAGCGGCAAGCGCGCCGACATGCTGCTGGACAACCCGCGCTTCCGCGCCGGCTACGACTTCCTGCTGCTGCGCGAAAGCGCCGGGGAAGAAACCGACGACCTCGGCCAGTGGTGGACCGACTACCAGGATGCCAACGACAGCGAGCGCCGCGAGATGATCCGCGAACTGGGCAGCCGTGACGAAGGCACCGGCGCCGGCCCGCGCAAACGCAAGCGCAGCGGTGGCAAGCGCAAGCGCAGTGGCGACGAGGCGTTCGAGTGAGTACCCGCGCCTATATCGGCCTGGGCAGCAACCTGGACGCACCTGCCGAGCAGCTGCGCAGCGCCTTGCAGGCCCTCGACCAGGTCGAAGCCACACGCCTGGTGGCGGCCTCGGCCCTGTATACCAGCGATTCGCTGCTGCCCGGCCAGCCGCGCTACACCAACGCCGTCGCCGCCCTGGACACCGCCCTGCCACCGCTGGCCCTGCTCGATGCACTGCAGGCCATCGAGAACGATCAGGGCCGCGTGCGCAAGGAACGCTGGGGCCCGCGCACACTGGACCTGGACATCCTGCTGTTCGGCGACCAGGTGCTCGATGAGCCGCGCCTGAAAGTGCCGCATTACCACATGCATGCCCGGCCTTTTGTGCTGTACCCGCTGGCGGAACTGGTACCGGGCGATTTTCGCCTGGCCGACGGCCGCGCCCTTGCGCAACTGCTTGACGACTGCCCGTTCGTCGGCCTGAAACGCCTGTAAACCGGGCGTTCCAGCCTTGCACACTGGCGCGGTAACGCCAGTAACACCCTGATCGTAACAATGCGGTAACAGGGTGATTGACTTCCCCCACCTCGCTCACGACTATAGGCGTCCCGTGTGGCACCAAAGTGCCGCATACCCGTATTTAGGCCCGGACGGACCTGTGCCCGAACATCACGCGCGATGATGTGCCGCTCCGGAAAATGACTACACGCGTTGAATGCAGTCGTTTCTTACAGCGCCTGAACGAGGAATTTCCTACATGCCTGAAGTAACCCTGACCACCCTCAATGGCCTCAAGGCCAAGGGTGAAAAAATCACCATGCTGACCTGCTACGACGCGACCTTCGCCAAGGCTGCCAGCCAGGCCGGTGTCGAAGTGTTGCTGGTGGGCGACTCGCTGGGCATGGTCCTGCAAGGCCACGACAGCACACTGCCGGTGACCACCGCAGACATGGCCTACCATACAGCCAGCGTTAAACGTGGCAACGACGGTGCGCTGATCCTTGCCGACCTGCCGTTCATGGCGCACGCTACACCAGAGCTGGCCTTTGCCAACAGCGCCACGCTGATGCAGGCCGGCGCCCACATGATCAAGATCGAAGGCGCTGCCTGGCTGGCCGAGACCATCCGCCTGCTGGCCGAGCGTGGCGTGCCAGTATGCGCGCACATGGGCCTGACACCGCAGACTGTCAACGTGATGGGCGGCTACAAGGTCCAGGGCCGCCAGGAAGCCCAGGCCCGGCAGATGCGCGCCGACGCGATCGCCCTGGAACAGGCCGGTGCAGCCATGCTGCTGCTCGAATGCGTGCCCAGCGAACTGGCGGCGGAAATCACCAGTGCCGTATCCATCCCGGTGATCGGCATTGGGGCTGGCAACGGCACCGATGGCCAGGTCCTGGTCCTGCACGACATGCTCGGCCTGTCGCTGAGCGGTCGCGTACCGAAGTTCGTGAAGAACTTCATGCAAGGCCAGCCGGATATCCACAGCGCCCTCGTCGCTTACGTCGAGGCGGTCAAGCAAGTCAGCTTCCCAGGCAGCGAACACGGGTTCAGTGCATGAATACAGTCAAGACCGTCCGTGAACTGCGCGCCGCAGTCGCCCGCGCCCGCGGTGAAGGCAAGCGCATCGGCTTCGTGCCTACCATGGGCAACCTGCACAGCGGCCATGCCGCCCTGGTGACCAAGGCTGCACAGCGCGCCGATTTCGTGGTCGCCAGCATCTTCGTCAACCCGCTGCAGTTCGGCGCCAACGAAGACCTCGACAAGTACCCGCGCACCCTGGCCGCCGACCAGGAGCGCCTGCTCCAGGCTGGCTGCAATCTGCTGTTCGCGCCCAGCGTCGAAGAGATGTACCCCGACGGCATGAGCGTGCAAACCCGCGTCAGCGTACCCCACCTTTCCGAAGGCCTGTGCGGCGCCAGCCGGCCCGGTCATTTCGAAGGCGTAGCCACCGTGGTCAGCAAGCTGTTCAACATGGTCCAGCCCGACCTTGCCGTGTTCGGTGAAAAGGACTTCCAGCAGCTGGCGGTGATCCGCGCCATGGTGCGCGACCTGAACATGCCGATCCAGATCATCGGCGAGCCCACCGTGCGGGCCGAGGACGGCCTGGCGCTGTCGTCGCGTAACGGCTACCTCACGCCGGAGCAGCGTGCTACGGCACCTGCGCTGTACCGCACGCTGCAGCATATCGCTGGAGCCATCCGCCATGGCCAGCGGGACTTTGCCGCACTGGTTGCCGAAGGCAAGGCGCAGTTGACCGCCGCGGGTTTCCGCCCGGATTACCTTGAGGTGCGTCATGCGGTAAGCCTGCGACCCGCGATGATCGATGATCGTGATCTGGTGGTGATTGCGGCGGCTTACCTGGGTAACACACGGTTGATCGACAACCTGTACCTTCATCTGGAAGAGAAGACCGCGTAACGGCCCGGGGCTGCCTTGCAGCCCATTCGCCGGCAAGCCAGCTTGTATGGTTAGACTTGAAGGGAGGAGGAGGGACAAAGC
>NZ_JALLKV010000063.1:0-30554 GCF_023093815.1 Pseudomonas sp. PNPG3 | reverse complement strand
CTATTTGGGCCTCATTATGAGGCTTGGAGGTGTCTACGAAACCAGGGGCGATTCAGAAGTCCTTCTGACCGGGCCTGAAAGCTCCCTTCCAAGCAACCTATCTCAGTTCTGGCTTGAGGAGCTCCAGAGTCATCTGGAGAGGTATTTCGACGGTTTGAACTCGGATTCAGATGCAGAAGAGAAGGATCTCGACATCTCTCTCCCACTCGCAGCGATCATCCACATCTTGTTCGCGAAGAATGGTGGGGAGGAGATATCCGAGAGCTCTGAAAAGCTGTACGAGTATTTCCAAGACTACCGGCTCGAACTGGCCCTTGAAGAGATCACGCGAAAGACTCATGTGGCTGCCGAGGCTGCAACCATTGAGACCATCTTCACCAACCGAGATGTCCTGGTGGAACAAGGCCCCCTTCTTCAATAGGTACCTCCACCGATGCCATCGCCGGCGGGCACGCTCCGAGGCATTGATGGAATGCATTTTGACGGCTGCCGAGATCAGCGAATGAAAGAAATTGCTGCGCCGATGTTCGATCTAATCGCTTTGTCGCTTCCACGAGGGTTGGGGTTTGGGGACAGCCCGCCAGTAGGGGCATGGCTTAGTGAGGACGGAATTTCTTGTGCCGCTCTAACCCGAAATATCCATTCCGGCAGCTTCGGAATTGTCACCTTGCGGCGTCGTGTCGATAGCGTGTGGGTGCTCCTCAGCCATAGTGAGCGCACCACTGGCGAGTCTGAAGCCCGCGCCTCAATCAGCCATTTTCTCTATACCCAAGCCCATCCGCTTCCACTCCCTTCAGGTGAACGACGACGTGCTCCTCTAAGCAGAATGGGTAAGCGCACACCAAGCGTGGTGTTCAAATCACTATTTGATCCAAGCCGCCGTATTGGGGCGTGGGCGCTGAATCAACTGTATCTCGCACTGCCATCCCCAGACAGAAATTGGGTTCCCGATTGCCAGACTGAGAATTTTCACACCCGCCTCTGGGAAGCCCACCTATTAGCGATTTTTCGTGAACAGGGACTCTTGGTCACCCAGCCTAAAGAATCACCCGATTTTCACATCGAGAATAGGCTGGGAGATGAGGCCTGGGTTGAAGCAGTGACAGCCAACCCGGAAGAGCGGTATGAGCATTTTGGCGCCTCGCCGGTCCCCCCCACCCGCTGACCGACATGAGCGTTTCTTAGGAGCGGCTGCAGAAAGGTTTGCGAGGACCATCCAAAACAAATTGGACAAGCGTTACGAATCCCTACCGCACGTGGAGGGTAAGCCGCTCATTCTGGCCTTAGCCGATTTCCATGCGCCCAGTTCAATGCTGTGGAGCAGGGAGTCGCTCATCAGCTATCTCTATGGCTTTGCAGTTCACTCATCTGCGCATCGTGGTACGCACCTGATAACTGTGGAGGAAGAGACATCTCTGCTATCAGGGCGCCCCAACGGCCTATTTACGCTAATGGAAAATGCCCATCTTTCAGCGGTCATTTTCACCAATGCCTGCACAGTGCCAAAGCTCAGCCGAGTGCCGATCTCAGGTGGAGCTCATCTAGACGGGTACCGATACTTGCGGTTTGGTGAGTTTTTCGACCGTTCTCCGGGAGCATCACGAGGTATCCCATTTCTGTTGGATGTAGCGTCCAGCGACTACGGTCAGCTCTGGCCGCAATATGGCTACGAGCCGTGGTCTGCTGAAGTGGAGGTATTCCATAACCCTATGGCACTATACCCGGTGCCTAATGAGTTGATACCAGAAGTCACCCACTGGAGAGAAGTAAACGGAAGAGTCGAGTGCGAATCTTTCTTTGATGTATCCATACTCCGATCCAGAACACTCGTCCTCAGTGCAAACGCTAAGGTTCCGTCACTCGATGAGTTGCTGACAGCAGCCAGTCCTCCAGAGCTCTGACGGCGGCGGGGTGGCCGCATCGTTGCCACGCAGGTAGATGAGAATTTCTCAGCAAGCTACCCAGCCAGGGGAAGGACATGAGATCCCCTGCGCAATTCAGGACCGTTGAAGCGTCACCTCTCTTCGGGTAAAAGCATGACCGTCATACAACGCTACAACAGCGTCATACCCGAGAGCATAGGAAGAAAAATGTCGATCCAAGGACTAAAACGATACTTTGGAAACAAGATTCACGCAGTGATAATGATGGCCCCGCTTAAGCGGGAAATGATACGCCTCGGCATATGCACCCTTATGGCGATTATTCTGAATATCATCTTGTATACCGGCGTTGAAGTAGACGGCACCATCAAGCCGTGGGCAGAAACCCCGATAAAACTGTTTGCATCGTCGATGTTATTCGCCTTCATGATCAAGGCTTTTCTGCCAGTTCTCGGCTGGACGATACTGAAAGCAATGCTGTTGAGTGCGAACAATGCCTTCAGCGGCATACTGAGTTTTTTGGGCAATCAGTTCACAGGCGTCATGTACTGTACCGGAATTATTATGGGTTCTATCACGATTAAATTGTATATGGTTTCCGGGGTTTTAGACTCTGAGTTTGCTTATCTGTCCGCAATCGTATTTGCTTCCGGGGTTTTATATTTCTATGTGCTGCAATGCGCCATTCAAAAAACAATGAGTCCGGCCCTGCGTACACCAGCAGTACCGCGTTAAACCACTAGGCTGTGACTATTCATCTCTGGTGCTCAGTAGGCGCTCGCTCTGCTGAACCCTCACCCATACACAACCATTAATGGACTGGCCCGCCTTCGACTTTATGAAGAAGGCGAGCGAGCACGTGACTGATTGCGCATGTATTCCGAGATGAGACTTTCGAAATTGATGTCCGCCTCCTCAACGAGAATATTGACGTGACAGTACAGCTCTTCAGGACCTCTGAGATAATTGAAAATCCTTGATCTAACGATGCCGCAAACCCCTTCTTTGACCGCCGTAGAGGGGAGGTTGATAACATCGCCAACGCACGGGATAAGAGCTAGGCCATGGTCGCTGTTGAAGACAATGTCAGCTGGACAGGCATCAATGCTGGCATCGGATTGTCCTTGCGAAACCTGCTGATAATCAATGCTATACCTCATGTACAGCCTACCTCATTTGTTGAGTGAGGAATCAGCGCCGCGGATCGTAAACAGAAACCTCAAGTTCGCAAGCGACGGGAGCATGTAGCGGATTTTCGGTACTAGAGAGCTTGGCAACTATCGTTTTTCAAGCACATACCCTACGCCCCGAAGCGTATGTATCAGTTTGGTCTCGAAAGGGTCATCTATCTTGGCTCTGAGTCTTCGAATCGACACCTCTACAACGTTTGTGTCGCAGTCAAAATTCATATCCCAAACCTGCGAAATAATTTGGGTGCGGCTCAGCACCACACCGGTATTACGCATCAGGTAATGCAGTAACGCGAATTCTTTCGTGGTCAGGTCAATGCGCTGACCGTCCCTGAATGCCCTGTGCCGGCTCTGATCAAGCTCCAGGTCAGCGACGCGAATGACCTCTACGGATGCAGGGTGATCTGACCTGCGCATCAAGGCGCGAACCCGGGCCAGCAGCTCAGGGAACTCAAATGGCTTGATCAGGTAGTCATCTGCTCCGTTCTCCAGCCCCCGGACCTTATCCGCCAGCCGGCTTCTCGCCGTCAGCATCATGATACGGGAAGGGCAGTTTTTACGACGCAACAACTCAAGGACCTGCCAACCGTCCATCTCTGGCAGATTTATATCCAGGATAATCAGCTCATATTCGTGCTGCTTAGCCAAGAATAATCCATCTGACCCGGTGTGGACGCAATCTACGACATAGCCACATTCCGTCAGACCTTGACGCACATACTCCGCAGTTTTTACTTCATCCTCAATTACCAGAATTCGCATGGGATTTTGTCTCGATATCACTGAGCAATTAACCGCGCACGCGCGCCGGCATTATTGAAAGGGATGGTAAATCAAAATGAGCGTGCCGGGGCTCAAATGACGGATTTGTAATTTCTAGGTAATACAGTTGATAGTCTGGCGGTATATCTTGTCGCGGTTTGGGTTTGACAGTTGCGGGCCCTCTCTCCAGCAGGTGATTTGACCTTATGAAGTATTGGGTTATTTTCTTCTTTGTGCTGGCTTCGTTCCGCTCAGATGACGGCGAGGTCGCTCACATTGAAGAGACTGGTCATTGGTGTAGTCATGAACTTCACCGGCATGCGATGCGTACAATCGAACGCCTACTTGAATTTTAGGCAAAAAAAGGCGCCCAATGGGCGCCAAATATCCACCTTTTACCAAAGGAGCACTTAAGCCACTCAAGGTGAATTCGTAATGCTCGTTTTACTAATAGGACCAGTTAATGAATAACTGGTCCAGTTAGCGAATTACAGAATCGAAAGCGGGTACTCAATGATCACACGGGTTTCATCCAGATCCGATTCGAATGCAGTGGCACGTGTGGTTGCCTGGCGCAACCGGAAGGACAGATCTTTTGCTGGACCGGTTTGGACAACGTATTTGACTTCGACGTCACGCTCCCAACGCTTCTGATTGTCGAGCGGGTTGCCGTTGTCATCAGTGCGCATGTAGAACTGGTTAGCGTTCGAGTAATCCGCGCCCGAGCCTCTGGCGTAGCGGGTCATGAACGTCAGGCCTGGAATGCCGTAGCTGGTGAAGTTCAGGTCATAGCGCAGCATCCAGGAACGCTCTTTCGGCGAGTTGAAGTCGCTGTACTGGATGGAGTTGTCGACGAAAATCGAGTCCGACTGACGCAGGTAGTCAAAATCGTCGTCGCCGTTGTTGCGCTGGTGCGACAGGGCTAGGGTATGGGCACCGTAACGCACGCCGACCTTGGCACTCCAGATGTTGTTGTCGAATTCACCCAGGCGCTTCTTACCTTCATCTACGGCTTTGTAGTAGTTGAAGCCACCGATCAGCGCCAGATCGTCGCTCAGCGGGTAAACCACGCTGGTGCCGGCGTAGTACTGATTCCAGACGTCTTTCAGCTGGCTGGCGTAGACGCTCACAGTCCAGTTGTCGTTGATCGAGTAGTCACCGCCACCGTAACCGATCCATGGCGAGTTGACCGGGCCGCCGTAGAACGTCACGAAGTTGTCGTTCAGGTTGCTTGAGACCGGCTGGCTCATCGCATGCAGACGACCACCCTGCAGGGTGAGGCCTTGGATGCTGGTGTTCTCAACGGTCACGCCGCGGAAGCTTTCTGGCAGCAGGCGAGAGTCGCCGGATGCAACGACCGGAGTCGATGGGAAAACATCACCTACTTTCACGATGGTATCGAACAAGCGGACTTTGGCTGCGCCGCCGACCTTGGTGTATTCGTCGCGAGCTTCGCCCTTGTTATCAACGGGTAGCACGTCGAAGGAGCTACGGCCGCCGTTGCGCCCATCACCGGTGTCGAGCTTGAGGCCGATCATGGCGAAGGCATCAACGCCAAAGCCAACGGTTCCCTGGGTAAACCCAGAGTTGAATTTGCTGATGATCGCGTGCGCCCAGGCTTCGGAGTAGCCGTTGGTGTTGCCCTTGCCACTGTTATAAGTGGGGGCAGTGCTGTCGCGGTTATCACGGTTGAAGTAGAAGTTACGGTTCAGCACTGTAAGGCTGCTGCCTTCAATGAAGCCTTCTGGCTTGTCTTCTGCCTGTGCCGAAATAGCATAGCTTCCAGACAGCGCAGAAACTGCCGCCAAATACAGTGGTACTTTGATTTTCATCCGATGCTCCTTTGATTCACGGCAGTTTTTATTATGTTTACCGGCGCGGGTGTCGTTAATTGTTCTGACCAGGCGGCGCGCCTAGCGTAGCGCGAGCTCATATTTGCAGGCCGAAGATAACGGGGGGGTGATAGGAAAATTACAATTTCGTCATCTACCTGTTGTTCGGGCCTTCGCACCGCGTGTTTGCCATCTCCGTTGCTTGTAACGAAATCATCGTGTCGGGTTTGGTTTCCCAGTATTTTCGGGCATTACAGGACATTCTTACGGAATTGTAATTTTCTAGCCACCCCTCTGATAGCTACCGCTCATTAGAGTGCCATCACCTAATCAAGTGGGGCTTGGCAGCTGTTTCGGCGTTCTCGCCAAGCTTTATCGAAGTTTGTGCACGAGGACCATCAAAGTGCCCCGGTATAACCGCAATGTCTTACCCAAGACCCCCGTCTCGCCCTGGAAGATCGCTGCACTCTGTGCAGTCATCTCTGGGTTGATGGCGCCTGCAGCCCTTGCCCAAAGCATCAGCTTGCCCCAGGCGCTTTCGACGGCCATGGATGCCAACCCAGACCTGGCCGCGGCCAGGCAAGAAATTGGGATCGCTGATGGTGCTCGCAAGCAGGCCGGGCTTATCCCCAACCCCACAATCTCGTATGACGTGGAAGACACCCGTCGTAACACCAGCCAGACGACTGTCTCTCTCAGCCAGACCCTTGAGCTGGGCGGTAAGCGGGGGGCTCGTGTTGACGTCGCCACATACGGGCAGACCGCCGCACAGCTTGAGTTAGACCGTCGCGTTAACGGCCTGCGTGCAGATGTCGTCCAAGCCTTTTACGCCGCGTTGCGGGCCCAGACAGGTCTCGACCTGGCCAAGCAATCTCTCGAACTGACTGAGCGCGGTCTTCGCATCGTCGATGGCCGTGTTCGCGCAGGTAAGTCGTCCCCAGTGGAGGCGACCCGCGCTCAAGTGCAACTGGCCGAAGCCCAGCTGCAAGTTCGACGTGCAGAAACGGAAAAAGCGACCGCTTACCAACAGCTCGCTCAAATTACCGGGAGCTCAGTCACCGTGTTTGATCGACTCGAATCGCCAACCCTCTCCCCGGGCTTGCCACCTCGCACTGAAGATCTGCTGGCTAAGCTCGACCAAACAGCAGAAATGCGTCAGGCCGTGGTGCAGATAGACAAGAGCGATGCCTCGCTCGGCTCAGAGAAAGCTCAGCGTATCCCGAACCTTACTGTCAGTGTAGGTAGCCAGTACGACCGCTCTGTGCGCGAGCGGGTCAACACTGTGGGCCTGTCTATGCCTTTGCCGCTGTTCGATCGTAACCAGGGCAACATTCTTTCCGCTTCTCGTCGTGCAGATCAGGCCCGGGACCAGCGCAATGCTGTTGAGCTGCGCCTGCGCACCGAAACCCAAACCGCGTTGAACCAATGGTCCACCGCCATGCAGGAGGTCGAGTCCTACGACAAGACCATTCTGCCTTCAGCCCAACAAGCCGTAGAGACCGCAACCCGCGGCTTCGAGATGGGCAAATTCGGTTTCATCGAAGTGCTGGATGCCCAGCGCACCTTGATCGTCGCTCGTGGCCAATACCTCGAATCGTTGGCAGCGGCGACCAATGCGCGTGCGCAGGTGGAAAGGGTTTATGGCGAAGTCGGCTCAACCGCCGGCACTCGCTGAACGGGCCAAACATTTTCTTCGGCACACAGCCTTGAACAAGCCGGTGCCTACGATCAGCAGGAGTAGCAATGGATAACAAACGCAAGATCGCCCTCGCGGTAGCCGCTGTGGCAGCCCTCGGATTTGGCAGCCTTGCCTGGAACAACAGTTCCGGACAGCAGGCCGCCAGTACTGCCGAGCATGGCGCTAACGATGGCCATGGCGACGAAAAGAAAGCCGCATCTGCCGCCAAAGAGGAAGGTGATGAGGGCCATGGTGAAGAAGGCCACAGCGAAGAGGGCGGTGAAGAAGAGGGCAAGCTGACGCTCAGCGCTGAACAGATCAAGGCCGCTGGTGTTGCCCTGGAAGCTGCAGCGCCTCGTGACCTCGGTACCGTCGTGAGCTTCCCTGGCGAAATTCGCTTCGACGAAGATCGTACTGCCCACGTGGTTCCTCGTGTTCCTGGCGTTGTTGAGGCTGTCCAGGCCAACCTGGGCGAGACGGTCAAGAAAGGGCAAGTCCTCGCGGTAATCGCCAGCCAGCAGATCTCTGACCTGCGCAGCGAACAACAGGCCGCACAGCGTCGCGTCGAACTGGCGCGTGTGACCTTCGAACGTGAGAAGCAACTGTGGCAGGACAAGATCTCTGCAGAGCAAGACTACCTCCAAGCACGCCAAGCGCTGCAAGAAGCGGAGATCTCCTTGGCCAACGCCAAGCAGAAGGTCGGCGCAATCGGTGCCTCGGTTAACTCCGTTGGCGGTAATCGTTACGAGCTCCGCGCTCCCTTCGACGCCGTGGTAGTGGAGAAACACCTGACCGTCGGCGAAGTCGTCAGCGAGGCGACCAACGCCTTCATCCTTTCCGACCTGAATCAGGTCTGGGCGACCTTCGCAGTTCCGCCGACAGATCTGGGCAAGGTCACGACTGGCCGTGCAGTGAAAGTCTCTTCGCCTGACATGAACGTCGAGGTCGAAGGGAAGGTGGGTTATGTCGGCAGCCTGCTGGGCGAGCAAAACCGTGCAGCTACTGTCCGCGTCACCTTGACCAACCCCAACGGCGCCTGGCGTCCAGGCCTGTTCGTAAACATTGCGGTCACCTCCCAGACCGATCGAGTTGCCGTAGCGGTCCCTGAGCACGCTGTGCAGACCGTTGAAGACAAACCTTCGGTATTCGTACGCACCCCAGATGGCTTTGACACCCGCCCGGTAAAACTGGGTCGCCGCGACAATGGGTACGTGGAAATCATCGACGGTATTGAAGCCGGCGCCCAGGTAGCAACCAGTGGCAGCTTCACACTCAAGTCCGAGCTCGGCAAAGCTTCTGCCGAACACGGTCACTGATGCGAACTGACAGGATGATTTCTCATGTTTGAACGTATCATCAGATTCGCCATCGAGCAGCGCATCGTAGTAATGATCGCCGTTCTGATCATGGCGGGTATCGGTATCTACAGCTATCAAAAGCTGCCCATCGATGCGGTACCCGATATCACCAACGTCCAGGTGCAGATCAACACTGCAGCGCCTGGTTACTCGCCCTTGGAAACCGAACAACGGATCACGTTTCCAGTTGAAACGGCCATGGCCGGTCTCCCGGGCCTTCAGCAGACCCGTTCCCTGTCTCGCTCTGGCCTGTCTCAGGTCACCGTGATCTTCAAGGATGGCACTGACATCTTCTTTGCCCGCCAGTTGATCAACGAGCGGCTGCAGGTTGCGAAGGAACAGCTGCCAGAAGGTGTAGAGGCCGTCATGGGTCCGGTATCTACCGGCCTCGGCGAGATCTTCCTGTGGACTGTTGAAGCCGAAGATGGCGCGGTCAAAGAGGACGGTACGCCGTACACCCCGACCGACCTGCGCGTGATCCAGGACTGGATCATCAAGCCTCAGCTGCGTAACGTCCCGGGTGTGGCCGAGATCAATACCATCGGCGGTTATGCCAAGCAGTTCCTGGTTGCGCCGGATCCAAAGCGCCTGGCTACCTACAAGCTGACACTCAATGACCTGGTCGCAGCGTTGGAAAGTAACAACGCCAACGTCGGTGCCGGCTACATCGAGCGTAATGGTGAACAGTTGCTCATCCGTGCACCGGGTCAGGTAGGCAATATCGAAGACATCGCCAACATCGTGATCACCAGTGTGGATGGTGCACCGATTCGCATCAGCAGCGTTGCTGACGTCAGCATCGGTAAAGAGCTCCGTACAGGTGCTGCTACTGAGAACGGCCGCGAAGTCGTGCTCGGTACCGTGTTCATGCTGATTGGTGAAAACAGCCGCACCGTATCTCAAGCTGTCGCCGCCAAATTGGCGGACATCAACCGCACCCTGCCAAAGGGCGTGGTGGCTGTGACTGTTTACGACCGTACCAACCTGGTTGAAAAAGCCATCGCGACGGTGAAGAAGAACCTGGTGGAAGGCGCGATCCTGGTTATCGCCATTCTGTTCCTGTTCCTCGGCAACATCCGTGCGGCTCTGATCACCGCGATGGTGATTCCGCTGTCCATGCTGTTCACCTTCACAGGCATGTTCAACAACAAGGTCAGTGCCAACTTAATGAGTTTGGGGGCACTCGACTTCGGCATCATCGTCGACGGTGCCGTGGTTATTGTAGAAAACGCGATCCGTCGACTGGCTCATGCGCAACATAAGCATGGCCGCATGCTCACCAAAACCGAACGCTTCCACGAGGTCTTTGCCGCGGCGCGAGAAGCTCGCCGGCCGCTGATCTTCGGTCAGCTGATCATCATGGTGGTGTACCTGCCGATCTTCGCCCTCACCGGCGTCGAAGGCAAAATGTTCCACCCGATGGCCTTCACCGTTGTGATGGCGCTGCTGGGTGCAATGGTCCTGTCCGTTACCTTTGTTCCTGCAGCTATTGCCATGTTCGTCACTGGCAAGGTGAAGGAAGAGGAAGGCGTGGTCATGCGCACAGCTCGACTGCGCTATGAACCGGTTCTGCAATGGGTGCTGGGACATCGGAACATCGCTTTCTCGGCCGCAGTAGCCTTGGTCGTGCTCAGTGGTTTGCTGGCAAGTCGTATGGGTAGCGAGTTCATCCCAAGCCTCAGTGAGGGTGACTTTGCGATGCAGGCCATGCGTGTGCCTGGAACGAGCCTCACTCAATCTGTCGAGATGCAGCAGCGTCTGGAGAAAGCGGTGATTGCGCAGGTGCCTGAAGTTGAGCGGATGTTCGCACGCTCGGGTACCGCAGAAATTGCATCTGACCCGATGCCGCCGAACGCCTCTGACGCCTACATCATGCTCAAGCCTCAGGATCAGTGGCCTAACCCGAAGAAGCCTCGTGATGAGCTGATTGCTGAAGTGCAGAAGGCCGCAGCGGGTGTTCCAGGAAGCAACTACGAGTTGTCGCAGCCAATCCAACTGCGTTTCAACGAGCTGATTTCGGGCGTGCGTAGTGACGTCGCTGTGAAAGTCTTCGGCGATGACATGGACGTGCTCAACAACACCGCCAACAAGATCGCGGCAGCGCTCAAAGCGGTCCCGGGCTCATCGGAAGTGAAAGTTGAGCAGACATCCGGCCTGCCGGTGCTGACCATCAACATTGACCGCGAAAAAGCAGCACGCTACGGCCTGAACATCGCGGATGTTCAGAACTCGATCGCTATCGCCGTGGGTGGCCGTCAGGCCGGCACGCTGTATGAGGGCGACCGTCGGTTCGACATGGTAGTACGCCTACCAGAGACCGTTCGCACCGACGTAGCGGGTATGTCCAGCTTGCTGATCCCGGTACCTGCCAATGCGGCACAGGGTGCCAATCAGATCGGCTTCATCCCGCTGTCCCAGGTCGCCAATCTGGACCTGCAACTGGGCCCGAACCAAATCAGCCGCGAGAACGGCAAACGTCTGGTTATCGTCAGCGCCAACGTTCGAGGCCGCGATCTGGGGTCCTTCGTTGAGGAGGCGACCGCATCGCTGGACAAGAAGGTGCAAATCCCTGCGGGCTACTGGACGACTTGGGGGGGCCAGTTCGAGCAGCTGCAGTCGGCTGCCAAACGCCTGCAGATCGTTGTTCCAGTCGCCTTGCTGCTGGTCATGACCTTGTTGTTCCTGATGTTCAACAACCTGAAGGACGGCATGCTGGTCTTCACCGGTATTCCATTCGCACTCACCGGTGGTGTTGTGGCGTTGTGGCTGCGGGACATCCCACTGTCGATCTCGGCAGGTGTCGGCTTCATTGCACTGTCCGGCGTTGCAGTACTGAACGGCCTGGTGATGATTGCCTTCATCCGCGGGCTAAGGGAGGAGGGACGAACGCTCAGACAGGCAGTCGATGAAGGTGCATTGACCCGTCTGCGACCTGTTCTGATGACAGCCTTGGTAGCGTCCCTGGGCTTCATCCCGATGGCTTTGGCCACCGGCACCGGTGCCGAAGTTCAGCGGCCATTGGCGACGGTGGTGATTGGCGGGATCCTGTCCTCCACCGCACTGACCTTGCTGGTACTGCCTGCCCTGTATCACTGGGCACACCGCAAGGATGAAGACGGCGACGAGGCCGAAGTGGTTAGCTAACAGCCTCCGCTAAAGAGAAGCCCACAACACGTGTTGTGGGCTTTTTTGTTTAAAGTGAAGTAGATGCACTTACCTTTCAAAATTGTAAGTTTCTCGTCATGCCGGTGATGCCTATGCATTGCTAAGGTTACGCCCGAGAAGTTTTGAAATTGAGAGGGTTTTATGAAAAAGCTAATTATCGCTGCTGCACTTGTTGTTTTCTCGGTGGCTTCGCAGGCCAACACTTTCTCCGAGAGCAAGCAGCTTCAATACACCAAGGAACACCAGACCGCAGTGGCCAAGTACGCGGAGAAAAATGGCAAGCCAATGCCAGAGATTCAGGATTACAAATATGGCATGAAGATAGACGTTGCGAAATTCGTACGTCAGTCGCAGGACCCCCGTACCTGCCAGGTCTATCCACGGTTGATGACCTTCGAGGACTCCCAGGGCACGCTCAAGACTGTTCGTTACTCGATGTATTCGCAATGCATCAACAACAAGTAGTAAACGATTTGAACAGAACAATTAGAGAATTCATAAATGCCAGGCAGTGCCTGGCATTTTTTATTACGCCCGATACCCCATAGCTTCGAAATGTTAACGCCTGGGCTCGGGCAAACCGTGCAATAGATCTTAGCCAACCAACAGAGACGGCTCCCCAACTGCAGAGGGCAATTGGAAGCCTTGACCCCAGAAGGGACGAGTTATGAAGAGTTTGCTTGAACGCCCTGATGACCAAGCCGGGCATGAAGGTCATAGCCATGAGCATGGCGGCATTTTTGGAATGAACACAGAGCTGATTTTCGCGCTGATCTGTGGTGCTCTCCTGGGTGCCGGAGCTCTCGCAGGAAAACTTGGCCTGATTGATCGTCTGCCTCTGATTCTGTACGTGTCGGCCTACGTGTTCGGTGGATGGTTCACCACTAAGGAAGCGGTTACCAACATCCGTCAGAAACGCTTCGAGATCGACTCGCTGATGCTTCTCGCCGCAGTCGGTGCCGCGAGCATCGGCGCCTGGGCGGAGGGGGCTCTGCTGCTGTTCCTGTTCAGTCTGGGGCATTCCCTTGAAAGCTACGCGATGGGGCGGGCCAAGAAAGCGATTGAGGCACTGTCCAAGCTCGCACCAGCCACCGCGATCGTACGCAGAGCAAATGGCACGGTGGAGATGCCCGTGGAGCTGCTGGTTCCCGGTGACGTTGTCATCGTGCGCCCCAATGACCGCCTGCCGGCCGATGGTTTTGTAGTCGTAGGCTCCTCAAGTATCAACCAGGCGCCAGTAACCGGTGAGAGCGTCCCCGTGGACAAGCAACCTGTTCCTGATGCCGAACTCGCACGCAGCAAGCCAGATGCAGTGGATGCAGCCTCGAAAGTCTTCGCCGGTACCATCAATGGCGAAACGCTCATCGAGGTTGAGGTAACACGGCGCTCTACGGAGAGTACCTTGGCGCGGGTCATCAAGATGGTCAGTGAAGCCGAAGTCAGGAAGTCACCGACCCAGCGATTCACGGACCGCTTCCAACGCATATTCGTCCCGTTGGTTTTACTGCTGGTAGTCGGGCTGCTATTTGCCGGCATTTTCCTTGACGAGCCGTTCCGTGACTCGTTCTACCGGGCGATGGCCGTACTGGTTGCAGCCAGCCCCTGCGCGCTCGCGATCGCTACACCAAGCGCCATTCTCTCTGGCATCGCCAGGGCAGCCCGAGGTGGCGTGCTGATCAAGGGCGGTGCGCCACTTGAAGAGCTTGGATCATTGAATGCCATGGCATTCGACAAGACCGGTACCCTGACCGAAGGGCGCCCACGTATCACCGATGTAATACCCATAGGCGGCACGCAGATCGAGGATCTGCTAAACGTCGCCATCGCTGTGGAGTCGATGAGCGACCATCCGCTGGCTGCGGCAATTGTGCGTGACGGTGAAGAGATGATTGGCACACGGCGCCGATTCCAAGCCAAGAACATGAGCAACATGATTGGCCGCGGCGTGCGTGCTGAGCTTGATGGGCAGTTCGTCTGGATTGGCAAGGTCGAGATGTTCGGTACCAATGGTATTCCCGCACTCAGCAAGGCAGCCCTGGAGGCTGCGGAGCGTCTACGTCAGTCAGGCCGTACCACCATGGTGGTACGGCGTGCTGACAAGGATCTGGGCGCTATCGGGCTATTGGACACACCCCGGGAGGGGGCCAAAGAGGCACTCCAGAAGCTTAGAGAGATGGGCATCGAACGCATGGTCATGATTTCTGGAGACCACAACCGCGTTGCAGAGGCTGTAGCCAAACAAGTTGGCTTAGATGAAGCGTGGGGAGACCTGATGCCGGAAGACAAGGTCAAGGCCATCAAAAACCTGCGCCTTAGCGCCAAGGTGGCCATGGTGGGTGACGGCGTCAATGATGCCCCTGCCATGGCCAGTTCGAGCGTTGGTATCGCAATGGGGGCTGCTGGATCTGATGTTGCCCTGGAAACGGCTGATATCGCGCTTATGGCTGACGACATCAGGCAACTCCCATTTGCGGTGGGGCTGAGCCGTCACACGCGATCGATCATCCACCAGAATCTGTTCGTCAGCTTGGGGATTGTGGCCATCCTGGTTCCGTCCACCATCATGGGCTTGAGCATTGGTGCCGCTGTTGCGATCCATGAGGGCTCCACACTGTTGGTCGTCTTCAACGCCTTGCGCCTGTTGGCCTACCGCAGAAGCACCTGATCCCTGAGCTTCAATCATGAAGCTAAGCAGGGAAATGACCTGAAGTAGAAGTACGGGTCGTGCGCGATCAGCGCACGACCCGTACTTTTCTCTCACTCGTCGATCCCGATGCGCTTGAGGCTTTCAAGGGCCTTTCCGCACTCAGGTGAGCCATGCCGTAAGCCGCAGGCCAATGCAGCTTTGAGGCTCATGACACCGGCTACGAAACCGACTTGATTGCCGACTCCGTGTCCGTCCGCAAATCCCTGATCATACGCAATCTCGACAAGCGCATTGATCGCCGCCAGGGTGTCCTGTTTGTTTTTACTCTTTTGCATATCTACTCCGCGAGCATTCAGCTCATATCGCTCGGTTAGGTGGCGGCGCCTTCAGGTTTGGGGTGAGCGAATCCCGCTCCCATAGCCAATCCCTAACGGGGGGCTCAGCCCGCCACCGTAAGGAAAATCAGCTATTGAGAGCAGATGACTCGTTTTGGTCACCCGTGCTGCTCGCCTCACCGCATTGGCACTGAGTGGGTACATCCGGGTAGTCGCTGTGATTCTCAATGAACAGCGTTCGGCAGGTTTCGCACCCATAGATCCGGGGCAGGGATTTAAGGCCGCTCGGAAGCACGTCACTCAGAGGCTCGTTATGCCAAGGAGCCCCGTCAAGGATTCTTGAACGCAGGATGTTTCCCAGGCGCCAGGTGTCACTTTGTGCGCGCCAGGACCACATCGGCGCAGAAAGCGAATACTGGATGAAGGTCTCTTGTGACTGCCTGGATAGCGGGTACTTGGGGCGGGTCCAGCCGGAATCGATGATGCTGAACCCCATGCCCATTTCTGCGCTCGGGTGGGTCTTTTCACCAAAGAAACGGTCATGCGTCGCTGGAGCCGTCGCATGATGGTCAGTCGGTGGGAATACCCACAGATAACACTCATCCCGGTTGACCATGCTGATGAGCTCGCTTGGCCCCCGCATGGGGGAATTTGCAGCCAGGGCGAAGCGATCCTTCCACGACATTTTGGGAGGCGGCGCAATACCAGCAGCGATGGCCAACGTGGCAGTCTTGGGGACGAAGCGATCGCCTAGCTCGTTCAGATCCAGGTTCTTGCAGAGAGCCTTGAAGGCCTTTTTGCGAGTCTTCGAGCTGAAGGAGGGGTCAAGGAGCAGGCGAACCTGGTTCACGCCGATTCCCGCAGTTCGTAGCACCTCAATGACTTCTTCAGCCACACCGACTGCTTGAAGATCGGTCAATCCTAAGCACGTTTTCGCCCGCTCGACCGCCGCGTAGAGGTTGTACTGCCGTGTCTCGTTGTCACGACAGACCTGAATTGGCAGCTTGTCTTGGATGGCAACTTGCGGTGCAACGGAGCCGATGGCCGCGTGGAACAGCTGGTGGAGGTGCAGATGAGAGTACGGGCGGCCAGAAGCCGAGAACGAGGCGTGCAGCTGAGCAGCGAGAGGTTGAAGCAGCTTTTTTGCAGACATGACTATCCCCTAATGAGCGACGTTGGGGTAGCTGCGCTTGTAGGGCCGTTAGACGCGAAGCTGGACGTCGAATCAGGTTCAATCATGAATAGGAGTCAGGTTTGATTTGCTTGCACGGCCACCATGCAAAGCCCGACGCGGCAATCACATCAGATTCGCCGAGCTTTGGCAAGAGCGGTCATCGGTAAGCGAAAGCAGGTAGGAGGAGGGCGCTCCATGCTTGATCACCTCCAGAAACAGGAAAGCCGGAAGCACGTTGAGCGCTTCCGGCTTTCTCACGTCAGACTGATGAGAGGGATCAGAAGACGTATTGCAGTCGGGTCACGATGGCATTGCCGCTGTCGTCGCCCACGGTGTTCTCGTTGTTGTCGGTGCGCACGTTGATGTAGTTGGCACTGACTTTCACCGCCTCGTTGACGTACCAGTTCACACCCACCGTGTGGCTCTTGGCCTTGCGCTCGTTCGATTGGTCCGCCGCGGTGACCAGGTTGCCGTCTTCGACCTTGATATCGTCAAAGCGGTAGAAGACTTCCCAGGCCCCCAGTTCCTTGTTCTCTGGTTTGATAGTGTCGAACTTGGCACCATCGAGCTTGTAGATACGCGGCTCGCCGGTCAGGGTGTAAGCCATCTGGGCGTAGTAACCGGAGGCCTTCATGTCGTTGTTGGCCTGGTCAGCTTTCAGCTTGCGGCGAAGGTATTCCGCTTGAACCGAGAACGGGCCGGTGGCCCAGGCACCTTCGAGACCCCAGACCGAGTCGTCCTTCCACAGGCCATCTTGTGCAGCAGCACCGCCAAACAGCATGCGGTTGCCGTTGGTGCCGGCATCGCCGCCGCCATTGGTATCTACACCGCGGACGCCCAGACGCGAACGAATCCGGGTATCGACCGCACTGTTTTTGAGGTCGCGGTAAGCGTACTGAGCACCGACGTGCAGGACGTTGCCATCACTGTGCAGCGGTGCGAACACGCCACGTACGTTGTAGCGCTTGGTGCTGTCGCCATCCGAGTTGTTATTGGTTTCGCTGAAAACGCTACCGGAAACATAAGCCATGTCAGCGATGGTGCTGGTGGCTTGAACACCCATGCCGGCGTTGTCGTTGATCCAGTCCGCCAGGTCGTACGAGAGGTTCCGCTCCATGGCGGTGGTCCACTTCGAACTGGTGGCTTTCTCAAGACCGAAGTCGGTGTAGAAACGGCCAAAGCGCAGTTGCACCGGCTTGAAACCCGTGTAGGTCAGGCTGGCTTCGTCGAAGTAGCCGTCGGAGTCGTTGCCCGTGTTGCGGGAAAGGTCGTAGTTGAGCTGATACTTCCAGTCGCGGTACAGCACGCCACCGAGCTCAAGGTAGGCGCGACGGAAGTAGCCTGCGTCAGCGGTATCGCCATTCTTGGTGAAGACACCATCGAAACGGCCGTAGTCGGCCTGAACTCGGCCGCCCAGTTTGAAACTGAATTCCTTGTCAGAAGTCGATACTTCAAGACCGCCCTTGGTCTTCAGAA
The DNA here is from genome assembly GCF_023093815.1 of Pseudomonas sp. PNPG3. Taxonomy (NCBI): domain Bacteria; kingdom Pseudomonadati; phylum Pseudomonadota; class Gammaproteobacteria; order Pseudomonadales; family Pseudomonadaceae; genus Pseudomonas; species Pseudomonas sp. PNPG3. Next base: position 13,054 of record NZ_JALLKV010000063.1, on the reverse strand, counting down.
CGATGTCAGCTCCGTCAGTGGTTACTGTTCCGGAGAATGCTTGCGAGGAAAATGTGCCTATTATTGCGGCAGCCAACAGCTTTTCCCGCATGTTCGAAGAACGGATCATTGCTTGCCTCTCGTATGTTAAGTGCTTAGCTACCGACGTTATATTTCGCCCTGCGCCGGCCTAAATTTATCTTGCAGATGGGAGCAGGCCACGGTTGTCACCCGCTGTAACAAGATGCCTTTGTTCTAAGCACTCTGACTAGGTTGCAAGCGAATATGACAGTTGTGTTTCTGTAGTGTTAACGGAGGAGTTTGAAACCTAACAAAACTGTTACCGAACAAGCCAGTCCTTCTTATCAAAGAAGCTCTTCTTGATCAATCTTCGAATTTCCAAAACCTGCGGATTGCGGACAAGCTTCGTTTTGATAACAAGATAGACATCTTTCTCCTCCAGGTCGTCCAGGAAACCCGGCACGGGTAGGATATTTCTCTCCAGTTTTCGGCTGTAGTCGGGCAGCACTCCAATACACGCACCGCCAACGACAAGGCCTCGTGATAGGTTGTAGCTCTTGACCCGAGTGGTACCGCCCTGATGCTCAGCCATTATCGATGCCCACTTTCGTGAGCCCGCCAAGATCTCTTCATCCCAAGGGACAACGAGCATGAAGTTGTGCAAATCCAAGCTCTCCACTGGAAGGGTGACGCTTCTTGAATAGCGGCTGGAAATGAACAGGGCGTGCCCAATCCGGCCAAGCCTTTCAAACCTATACGTAGGATGGCGATCAAGCGCGCCTTTATCATCTGGGCTCACCAAAGCGATACCCACATCGACTTCACACTCAGAAAGCATCTGCGTTGTGCATTCTGAATGGATTTCCAGCTGCATTTCGGCATGATCACGCACGTAGGCGACTAGATCGCGGTTTACGATGTCGTTCAGCACTGGCTCTGTGATCGCGATGGTAAGCCTGGGGACTTCCTTTTCACCGGACTTGCCAAGGCCGTCTGGGCCGAAGAGCTGGCACAGGTAATGGCTGACCCTCTCGCCTGTGCGGGTCAGGGCAAGCTTGTTGTGTTTGTAGACAAACACGGGAGCACCAATGTGCTCTTCCAGTTTCTCCAAGCGTTTCCGCAGGCCTACCACTGGCACATTGAGCCCTCGGGCAGCCTGTTTGAAACTGGCACAACGTGCTGTTGCGAAAAACTCTACGGCCAGCTGATCATCAATTGGCAAATCATCCAATATGTCAGGGCTGTAAGGAACAACGCTGCTTGTATATGTTTCATTTTGTGTAACCATTAGGTCCCCCTTAATTCGGGGAATCTATCTCAATGCCACCCGGTGTTTCCTTATCTTGTCAACATTGTAATCCACGGGTCATGCATGCGTTATCGGAAGGCTTTTATTTCGAAAGCGTAATTTTCAGGCAATCCCTCTGATATTGTAGCGTGCTAGCCTAGTGCGCCGACTTGTTACTTACCATATATAGATTCGGCTAATTACGCATTTACATTTAGTTCACTATTTTTTCACCTTTGCCTCCATAGGCTTTGGGCATGGAAAATCAAACCCCACCTCTTACTACCTTACTGATTCGTTATCTGGGGATCGGCTTCATAGCAACGGGAGTCCATTATGCGGTGTTCCTATTGCTGGTTACGACAGAATTCGTTACTCCGTTACTGGCCAGTATCTGTGGCGGCATGGTTGGCGCAATCGCGAGCTTCATTGGAAATAGGGCGCTCTGTTTTGTGGCAGATGGCTCTCGTAAGTTTCAGCCTGTCAGGTTTGCACTGGTCGCGTTAACCACAAACTTCGGCAATGGCGTGGGTATGTGGTTCCTCATCAAGTCGAATCTGTCACCGCTCATCTCCCAAGTCGTAGTGACCTTAAGCCTCACTGCACTTGGATTCATTGCACATCGTTTTTGGACATTCAATCATGCAGACATTACATCGCTTTCCCGAGCGCCCTGATCCCTTGTTAACCATCGTGGTCCCTTGCTTCCAGGAAGAGGAAACCATCCCCGAGTTCCACCAGCGAATCACCCGCGTGGTGAAGCGCTTACCCGTCTCCTGCGAAATCCTCTATGTCGACGACGGCAGTAATGACCGGACGGCCGACATTCTTCGCCACTATCAGGATGGGTCATCTGTACGTTGCCTGTCCCTGAGTCGCAACTTCGGCAAAGAGGCTGCACTGAGCGCCGGGATAGACCATGCCCGTGGCAGTGCGCTGATCTTCATTGATGTCGACCTGCAGGATCCACCAGAGCTCATCGCGGCCATGGTGGACTACTGGCAACGCGGCTACGACGTGGTGAACATGCAGCGCAACCTGAGAATCGGTGATTCGTGGTTCAAGCGCATGAGTGCCCGGGCTTACTACTGGGTCATGCAGCGCCTGGTGGAGAAGGTGGACATGCCGGCCGATGTCAGCGATTTCCGATTGATTGGGCCTGCGCCGCTGGCAGCCCTGCGGGCCCTGGATGAACGCTCCAGGATTCTCAAAGGCATGATCGGCTGGGTAGGCTTTCGTACCATCGAACTGCCCTACAATCGCACTGTTCGCCATGCCGGGAGCACCAAATGGAATGCAGCTGGCCTGTTCAATCTGGCCATCGAGAGCATCGTCAGCTTCTCTCGCAAACCACTGCGCATTTTCAGCCTCATCAGTTTCGGTCTTTTCGTCTCCAGCATCTGCTACATGCTTGCGTCGCTTGTGGCAGGCAGTTTCGACATCCATCACCTGATCGTCGGAATGGCTTCATTCATGTGCGTCGGTGTCGCCATGGTGGGGGAGTACCTGGGCGTGACACTCGCGGAAGTGAAGCGCCGGCCTCTCTATTTCCTGAAGCACAGCAACAAGGCAGATCCCGTGTCACTCCACCCTTCGATGGCTTCGATCGAGGGTAAGAAATGCTGAACCTGAAGAACGAGAGGACGCTGTGGTGGGTCCTGGGTTCGATTTTGCTATTGCGTTTGGTGGGGCTGGGCATCTACCCGCTGATGGACACATCTGAGGCCCGTTACGCTGAAATGGCTCGCAAGATGGTCGAGTTGAATGACTGGATCACGCCCATGTTCGACTACGGGGTACCGTTCTGGGGCAAGCCTCCGTTGTCCTTCTGGACCCAGGCCGCGAGCATGACGGTCTTCGGCGTTAACGAGTTCGCTGCGCGCTTCCCAGCGTGGCTACTCCACCTGGCAAGCTGTTTCATCATCATCAAACTCGGCACGCAGCAGATTTCTCGTAACGCCGGCATCTGGGCTGCCATTATTTTTTCCAGCACCACACTTGGCCTGGTCTCCAGCGGTGTTGTGCTGACTGACCCTGTTTTGTCGTTCTCGATTCTGCTGGCCAGCTACGGTTTCTGGCGTTGGATGAAGTGCGCCAGCAAGGCGGATGCCTACCTGATGTTCGCAGGTCTCGGGCTGGGCTTGCTTGCCAAAGGGCCGCTGACCCTGGTGCTTATGGGGGCGCCGGCATTCGCCTGGTTCGTTATCTACAAGGAATGGGGACGGGTACTGAGGCTTCCCTGGATTAGCGGCCTTGTACTCATGTTCGGTATATCCGTGCCATGGTATGTCGCGGCCGAGATGAAAACGCCCGGCTTCATGGAGTACTTCTTCGTTGGTGAGCACTGGAGCCGCTACGTCGTCAGTAACTGGGCAGGGGACCTCTATGGTAGTGCTCATGCCAAGCCGTACGGCAGCATCTGGATCCAGCTCGGATTGTCGCTACTGCCATGGGCCTTGTTTCTACCACTGTTGATCCGCAAGCGTGGATCGATGCAGCGCTTCAAAGCCTACCTCTGGCTGTGGGCCTTGGCGACACCGGTCTTCTTCACATTTGCAGGCAACATTCTGTGGACCTACCTGCTACCCGCGCTGCCAGCGTGGGCATTGCTGCTGTCTGCACGGGTCAGCGAAGTTGGCCCGAAGACCACCTGGGCTGCCGCTGCGAGCGCATTGGTGTTGCCAATCATCGGTGCGGGCATCATCTACGCCGGGGTACTAGAGGAGCGCCCTCAGAATCAGCGGGATGTGGTTCAAGCCTGGCTCAATGTGCAGTCTGCTCATTCCGCTCCCCTGATCTATCCTGGCCGCCGCTCATACTCGTCGGAGTTTTACAGCAGCGGGAAGTCCGAGAACATCAAGGATCCTGCCAAGTGGCCGCGGGATGGCTCGTTCTATCTGTCCAGGCGCTTGCGAGACAGCAAGGATGGTCTGCCCGCTGATCTAGCTTGCACATCGATCACCGAAGCGAACGCCAGCCAGCTCCTGCTGTGCCATTGGAAACGCCCCGCACAAGGTGCCGAGGGTCTGGCCGGAGAAAGCAATGCGGAAACGCCTCGCAAGAACGAAGGCTAAATTCCAAGCACAAAAAAGCCAGGTTTTACCCTGGCTTTTTTGTCGATTTCTTTCGTCATTTGAAGTCCTATTTAACCGCCGATTAATTGTCGGCTTGTTCCTTACCATCCTTGCTTTCTTTCTTTTGCTCTTGAGCGACTTGTTGTTTGTTCTGGTCCGAAGAGTCATCGCTCCATAGGCGAGCCTGTTCGGTTCGGAAGTTCTCGTTGAACTGTTTCGTTCGCTCGAAGCCGCCTTCAGCGTAAGCGGTACCCATGAGACCCAGCAGCAGGCTGCCAATAGCGATAGATTTGACAAATTTCATTGTGAACCTCGGTTCATACTAGGCCAACCTGATTAGCGGCCTTTGTTGGTTTGTAGTTTAGGAACGCGAAGCTAACGACAAGGTGAGTCAATAATTACAATTCCGTAATTTTGGCTGCAGATAGGATGCGTTAAATCTTCAAATCTGGAAGGATCATGTCTATCTCGGCACTGTCGAGGGCGACTTCGAATTTTCTCTTAAATTACAATTTTGATATCTAGCGCGTTAATTCAGCGCGGCGTTGTTGGCCGCCCTAGGAGATAGCCATGAATGACATAGAGCCCTGGGCAGTTGCTATCGGTGACTTTCGCCGCTGCACTGAAAAACTCACTGTCCAGCTCGATGAGCTGACCTCGCAGACGCGCACCTCCAGCGCTGTTCTGGAGAGGTCGAACGAACTGGTGGAGCAGGTGGACGCTGTCGGCCGGCAGATTCAGGAGGAGGTGCGAAAGGCGGAGAAGGCTTGGTCGAACGCGGAGGAGGTTGCCTTGCGCGCCGCTGCATCAGCGTATTCAGCTGCATGCCGCGGAGTCGACACCGCCATCCAGCCACTGATCTCGGAGCTTACAGCAGCGACAAAGGCGGCGGACGCCTCTATCCAGGAGCTCAAGCGGGCACCGGTGCTGGCCAAGCGTTATGTGATGGTGGTCGCCACGGCGTTCTTCATTCTGGCGCTGATCTGTGTCTACTCGACCATGCGCCTGATCGATGCCGCCGGCAGCGTAAGTGCTCAAGAGAAAGTGAATGCTCAGTACTTCTCACACCTGTGGAAAAACGCCAATCCTGACGAACAGAAGATTATTAAGTCGGTGATTCTGCGGTCGCCCATGGACCCTGTGGTCCTTCGGCACTGATGCATTGAGGCAAACAAAAGGCCCGTCGATTGACGGGCCTAATCGTGTCTGCGCAATTTAAGCGGCGGTCATTGCCGGCTGCATTTGCTGGGCTTCCGGAAAGTGAAGGTGGAACCAGGTGAAGTTTTCTTCGGTCACCTCCACGCTCGCCGATCCCTGGTGCAGACTCATGATCGACTGCACAATGGCCAAGCCAAGACCGGTACCGCCTTCGCTCCGTGCTCGGCTCTTGTCCACACGGTAGAACCGCTCAAACAAGTGCGCGTGGTGTTCCTTGGCAATACCACGGCCGGGGTTGCCGACACTCAACGTCGTACCGCTCGCACTATGCTGCACCTTAACGTAGACCGTGCGGCCGCGAGGGCAGTAACGGATCGCGTTCGAGACCAGATTCGAGACGGCACGTTGAACCATCAGGCGATTCCCGCGCACCACGTCATCACTGCCGGAGATCTGCAGCTGAATCTCGCCTTCTTCTGCTGAAATGCTGAAGAGCTCGCACACTCGCTGAACCTCGTCGACCAAGGAGACGGATTCGAACTCCACCATTGATGCTGGATGACTGACCTGGGCCAAGAACAGCATGTCGGAAACCATGCGGCTCATGCGGTCCAGCTCTTCTGTGCACGACTCCAGAACCTCCCGGTACTCGGAAAGCGATCGTTCTCTGGTCAAGGCAACCTGGGCCTTGCCCATCAGGTTGGAAAGCGGTGCTCGAAGTTCGTGAGCAAGGTCGTCAGAAAACTGCGAGAGCTGCTGAACCCCATCATCCAGGCGAGCCAGCATGATGTTGATGCCGTCGGCGAGCATTTTGAGTTCTGCCGGCATCCCATCAGTTGGAAGGCGATGGTCGAGGCTCTCGGTTGAGATTTTCGAGGCGATCTTGAGGAACTTGGTCAGTGGTAGCAGGCCTCTGCGCACAGTCCACCAGCCAATGGCCAAGATCAGTGCGAGGATGACGGGGGACATCATCAAGGCCCAGGTCAGCAACGCATCGAGCAGCGCCTCACTGGATGACTGGTCCATGGTCATATAGACGCTGACCTCTGTTCCATCGCCCAAACGCATGATTCGAGAAGCACTCAGCAGAGGACGGTCCTGCGTATCACGCCATTCGTGCTCTTTGGGCTGGGCCGCCGGCTGAAACTTGTGCACCTCCAGATTGACCTGTTTCGAGCCAATCGAGAGCAGGGGAGTCTGATTCTGTGAGGTATCGAATATGCTCACATACAGGTTGTTGTGGCCCATGACCAAATCGACAAGCTGATGCGCATCCGCGTTGACGCCGGAGATGTCCGGGATGGTGGACAGGTTGTGAGCCATCCCCGCCATCTTTACTTCCAGGTCTGCTCTGGCATTTCTTTCCAGAGCCTTGCCTACCATCAGATAGCCAAAGGTGGCGAACAGAAGCAGCAACGCTGCGCTCATCAACCCAACTTTTAACCCCAGCTTTGCAGCCAGGCTGAATGGCCTCATGCGCGTTCCTCAAAAACGTACCCAACGCCACGAAGCGTGTGAATGAGCTTGGTTTCAAACGGCTCATCGATCTTCGAGCGCAAGCGCCGGATGGCTACATCGATGACATTGGTGTCGCAATCGAAATTCATATCCCAGACCAACGAGATGATCTGAGAGCGAGTCAGCGCTTCGCCCGTTCGGCTCATGAGCAGGTGCAGAAGCGCAAATTCCTTGGTGGTGAGATCGATGCGTGTGCCACCGCGGAAGACGCGATGGCGGACGGAGTCGAGTTCCAGATCGGCAATTTTCAGCGAGCTCTTCTCGACTAACTCATCACCACGGCGTTGCAGCGAACGGATGCGAGCAAGCAGCTCAGGGAATTCGAATGGCTTCACAAGGTAGTCATCCGCGCCGCCGTCCAAGCCCTTGAGCTTGTCATTGATGCGTCCGCGGGCGGTCAGCATGATGATGCGGACCCGGCTGGTCTTACGGATGGTTTCCAGCAGGTCCCAGCCGTCGATACCCGGGAGGTTCACGTCCAGGAGGACCAACGAATAGACATTAGTGTTGAACAAGTGCAGAGCATCTACACCGTTGTGCACGATATCTACGACATACCCGCTTTCGGATAGGCCCTGCTGAAGATATTCGGCAGTTTTAATTTCGTCTTCCACAACTAGAACGCGCATAACTTATCTCAAGGTGTGAGGAAGGAGTTGGCCTAATCCGCCAAGATTATGGTTGCAGGCTGTTCGAAAGTTTGGCTGAGGGTATGGCATGTGGTAGTCGCTACCTCTGTCCATACGCCGGGTCACCTGAGGACGCTTGAATCTTAACGCGAAGAAGCTGGCCGCGGCGAAATCCTACAAATTTGTAATGTAGCCGCAAGATTTCTGACAGTCATGCAGGCTCCACCCCTAAGCATAGCGGATTCTGGGGCCTGCGGCGGTGTATGACAGATTCGCCTGGCAGGTGGAATCGGCCAGGACAGGCAGCATTTCGGTCGTTAGCTTGCAAGGACTGGTACTGGCCTTGGATCGAGGGCGCCACGCAGGCAGACCCCATGCACGGCCGCAAACCGCAGCGCCTTTCTGCAAATTAGTTCACGTGGCGGCTCGATATTCTCTCGAATAATTATCTTACAATCTATTACATGTCCAAATTGTAATTGCCCGATCATCTTGGTGTTAGCCTCCTTTGCTAGTTTAAGGGCAGCGGAAGAGGCATCGCTGCTTTGGAAATTGTCTCATTTCAAAGCAGCTTGGCAAGAGCACCGAGCAGTTGTTCGCGCCAGTGCATTCACCTGTAAACCATACGCTCCTTTGGTAGGTGAATTTTAGCGCCCCCCTACGGGCGCTTTTTTATTAAGGGACTTCTTATGAACACTACTGTATCAGCGATCGCCGTGTTTTTGCTCTTTACATCACTAACAGCCAATGCCCAAAGCGGTATGGAGATCAATAAACGCATCGAGCGTACTGCTAGAGAGGCTACAGCGGATTATGCTCAACGCGTAAAAAAGCCCATGCCTCAACTAGAAGACTACGCCTATGGCATGGACCTGGACGTTGGTAAGTTGGTGTATGTATCACCCAGTGTGCGGTACTGCGGTAATGTAAGAAGCATGATGACCTACGAAGACTCGAAAGGCGAACTGCACATGGTTCGCTACCTGGTGAAGGGCGAGTGTGTTAATAGCCGTTAAGACTCATCAAGATGATCCCTGCGGCCACCGGATCATAGAAGCTCAATGCCGAACCGGCGCAGCAGTATGGCGAAGCCTCCGAAGCTGGCCATTGTGATGAGGATGCTGCTGATCAGTGTCGGCCAAAAGCCGAGCTTAGGTAGCAGCAATGGAAAAGCAATAAACATCGGTAGGGTCGGAAGCACGTACCAGAACGTGTACCAAGCATGGTTGGAGATCTTCTCCATGCTCTGGTTCTCTAAATAGAGCCAGACCAACGTCACGACCGTGACCAAGGGTAGGGCGGCGACCAAGCCGCCCAGCTTGTCGCTGCGTTTCGCCAGCTCTGACACGAGAATCACTATACCGGCAGTGAGTAGGTACTTCGTGATGATCCAGGCCATCGCTGAGCCTTCTGGAGGTTGTTGACGAGGGCAGGCGAAGCCATTCACCAACCCCCTTGAAGCGCTCCTGCCGTTTACGGCATCCCTCACCGCATTTTTTTTGCAACATCACCCTCAGCCAGGAGGGTGATGTGTTTGCATGGTGTTTACCGATCGGTCAGTGCGAGGGTGAGGGAACGCTCTCGTGGAAAGCTGCCCGCTCGATCTGGATGGTGCAGTGATGGATTTCGAATGCATCGCTGACAGCATCCACGACGGCCGCCAACACAGCATCCCCATCTGCAGAATCCCGAACCACTACGTGCGACGTCATCACGTTACTGCCACTGCTGACAGCCCACACGTGCAAGTCATGAACGTCCGTCACGCCATCTACTCCGAGGATGGTGGCCTCGATTGCCGTAACGTCGAGCCCCCTCGGGACACCCTCCATGAGGATCCCCAGGCTTTCGCGAAGCAACTGCCACGTCCGCGGCAGAACCCAAAGGCCGATCGCCACAGCGACAATCGTGTCGACCCAGGTCCAGCCGGTGAAGCGGATGATAAGTGCCGCGATGATTACGCCAAGCGAGCCGAGCATGTCGCTCCAAACTTCGAGGTAGGCTCCTTTGACGTTGAGGCTTTCGTTGCTCGCAGATGCCAGAAGGCGCATCGAAATTAGGTTGATGATCAGGCCGGCGATTGCGATCCACATCATCGCTCCGGTAGCGATCTCCGCCGGCATGAAGAAGCGCTGGTAGGCCTCATACAAGATGTACATCGCCACCAGGAAGAGCAGCACGGCGTTGAACGTCGAAGCCAGAATTTCCAGGCGCGCATAGCCGAAGGTTCTTTTCTGATCCGCCGGCCGCTTGGCTATCTGAAGTGCAATCAGTGAGATCGCCAAGGCGGCAGTATCTGTGAACATGTGAGATGCGTCCGACAGCAGCGCCAGGCTGCCGGTAATCCACGCACCGATCACTTCTGCAATCATGAAGCTGCCAGTCAAGCCGAGCGCCATGATTAGCTTCTTCTGATGCCCCTCGCGTACTGCAGCGCTGCCATGGTCATGATTTGAACCCACGTATTTCTCCTTGCGCAGGGTTGTGGTCTCGTTGGCCTTCCTGTCTACCTAGCCTTAGAGCGTCGCTTGGCCACAGTGACTGCAAAATCTTGCTCCTGCACTCAGCAGCGAGCCGCAGGCGGTGCAACCACTCGATAGCGGTGTTCCGCAGTTTAGACAAAAGCGTGCTGACGGATCGTTGGCCGTCCGGCACTGCCTGCAGCCCTGCAGATCTTTGATGGGGGCAGGAGTGGGAGGGCGCCCGCCGTCATACACCTGATTACCGCCGTCGCAGCCCTGCTGCCGGCCATGGCGATCATATTGCTCGGCCCCATGTCCCCCGCTGTGGTGCTTGCCTCCACCGTGGTTTCCACGGCCATGGTGCCCGCCCAGGATGTTTTTGAAAAAGCTCATGGTATTCGCCCCTCATTGATGGGTGACATATTAACGAGCAAAAGTTGAAAATAATATTCTGCTCGCGAGAAAGACTTGTAAGTTGAATTGAAAGTTCAAAATTAGCCTACGACAAAACGAAACCGTTTTGTTTGTGAAATTAAATTTATCTAGCTGAGCGGAGCATTGCTTTTGGTGGGTAGTATCCCCCTAATTTTGATCATAGCGTGATCAATGACAATCAAAACAGCAGTAATTGGATTTCTGTCAGCATTGTAATCCCGAGGTCATCGTGTCGTTATCAGGTCCCGGAAATAATGCGCTCAGCGAGATTCATTTCTCTTTTTATCCCTATGCCTCACACATACTAAGCGTCCCCAACGCCTAGGGGCCTAAGGCCTCTGACGCTCCGCACATTGCGCAATCGCTCAGCATCTGTCGACGGTTTGCCTTGTAGCTCCCGCTAACTCCATAGCTACCGCCATGGATAAGCAGCTTCCAGAGTTTAATAATGACACCTTCCAAATCCATTGTTCACACCCTGTTAAGCAAATGGATCTTTGCTATTCGCAATGCGCGGCAGAAAGGCATCAGTACTAATTTGCTAATCGGCCTGGTGACTTTTTGGTTACTGCTATTCGCGAACGCTGAGCTCTGGAACGTGCTCTGGAAGCTGGTATTCAAAACCGATGAAGTGAACTGGCAGCTAGCGGCTAGCCTCCCAGTCATAGTATTCGCATGGGTGTTTACCGTTCTGAGCTTGCTGTCATGGGGGCGGCTGGCCAAACCCATACTGTGCCTGGTACTGATCAGCGCGTCTTTTGCGAGTTACTTCATGAATGCCTACGGCATCGTGATCGATTACACAATGTTCACCAACGTTGTGGAGACCGACGTCGCTGAGGCAACCGAGCTGCTGAATTGGAAGCTCGGTCTTTGGGTCGCAATGGTTGGGGTGTTGCCCGTCTACCTGATTGCCCGGGTTCCCCTCCGGCGCAAGCCTTGGGCCAAAGCTTTGGTCAGCAGGTTCATTGCTCTGTCGCTCGCTCTGTTGACCTTATCTGGCATCGCGTTGAGTCAGTACCAGTCGTATGCCTCCTTGCTGCGCAACAATCGGGAGATCCGGCTGATTCTGGTACCTACCAACTTGTTTGCGGCTGGCCATGGGTACCTGAAGCGTCAGCTGGCCTCACCTAAAACGCTGACGGCCATTGGTACTGATGCGGTAGTTAATCGACAGGGTGCGGCTCGTAAACCCAGGCTGCTGGTACTGGCAGTAGGAGAGACCGCTCGCTCCGCCAACTTCTCCCTCAACGGCTACTCCCGTGAAACGAATCCGGAACTAGAAAAGCGAAATGTCATTAGCTTCACGAACGTGAGCTCCTGCGGTACCGCTACCGCGGTCTCGCTGCCATGCATGTTCCTGGACGTGGGTAAGGCCCAGTACAAAGATGGCTTGGCCAAGAGCCGAGAAGGGCTGCTCGACGTGCTTCAACGCGCTGGCATCAGTGTCATGTGGACTGACAACAACTCGGGGTGCAAAGGGGTCTGCGACAGGGTTCCCAACCACAAGGCTGCCTCTCACGCGGATTCCCAACTGTGCACCAGCGAGGAGTGTAAGGACGGGGTGCTGCTCACGGAGATGCAAGACTTCATCAAGCGCCAGGAAGGCGATGCTGTCCTGGTGCTCCACTACAAAGGCAGTCACGGCCCGGCCTACTACAAGCGCTACCCCTCGCAATTCAAGAAATTCGCACCGGTGTGCGAGACCAACGAGCTCGACAAATGTAAGCAGGAGGAGGTGGTCAATGCCTACGACAACTCAATCCTCTACACCGATTATGTGACTGCAAATCTCATCGATATCCTGGCGGCCAACACCAAGTTCGACACTGCGCTGATGTACGTTTCGGACCACGGCGAATCGCTGGGGGAGGGTGGGCTCTATCTACACGGGCTGCCTTACGCGATGGCTCCTGACGAGCAAACAAAGGTGCCGTTGGTACTTTGGATGTCTGACTCGCTCGCGAAGAGCGAAAAGGTCAACGTGGGTTGTTTGAAAGCTCAAACCACGTCACCGCTGAGCCACGACAACCTGTTCCACACCGTGCTCGGCATGATGAACGTCCAGACGTCTTCGTATCGCTCAGCGCTGGATTTCACTGCCCCTTGTAAGCCCTTTGTCGGAGGCTCTTATTCTGGCCTCTGAATGTTCGATGTGGACCGGATCATCGGCCAGGCGGTTCTGCACCAGCCTGCTTTGACAGCTGAGAGAAGCTGGACTAATTACATAGCTGCATTCAACAACCCAAGCGGAAAAGGAAGTTTTGCATGAGCATCAAGCCAGGCCCAAAGCGCACCAATGAAGATGGCACTCCGGACAAAAGGCAGCGAGTCACCCCTGAAAAGCAGAAGGACCATCCGGACCTGAAACCCCACAAGCACAAAAAGGGGGAGTAAGAAAAAAGCAGCTCTCGGGAGCTGCTTTTTTTTTGGGGCTGAATCGCCCCGGGTTTCGTGGAGGCCTCAACTCTTGAGAAGATGAGGCCATGA
>NZ_JALLKV010000062.1:0-31260 GCF_023093815.1 Pseudomonas sp. PNPG3 | reverse complement strand
CCTGCCCGAATGGCACGCTTGAAAATAAATTTCTAAAGACAGTTGCTCCCACATGTTCGTCACAGGCATTGAGAGCAGTGCAGTACCTATGGGAGCCCGCTTGCCTGCGATATGGCCAGTAGCAGCGACGCAACGCTTCAACCTTGTTCAGCCTGTTGCCCAACGCGACTCCTGTTACGCCAAACCCGATAGGCGCGAATGCCCGCCCGCACCGAGCCGAACAGCAGTTTGTCTTCCATCTCCCGGGCCATCCCCGAGCGCACCAGCATGCGCAGGAAGGTGCCGCGGGCACGGGCGATGGCGAAGAAGATGCCCTGGGCGGCCAGGGTGTCGCGCACTTCGCGCAGGGCGGCGATGCCGCTGACGTCGATGCTGGTCACCGCCTCGGCATCGAACAGCACGGCCCTGGGCCGTTCCTGGCTCTGCACCGCTTCGAGCAGGCGCATCTTGAAGTAGTCGGCGTTGAAGAACAGGATCGCGTCGTCGAAGCGGTACACCACCAGGCCTGGCACGGTGCGGGCATCCTTGTGTTTGCGGATGTCCACCTGGCCTTCGGTGCCCGGCAGCCAGCCCAGCACTGCGTCGGTGGGCTGATAGATGCTGTACAGCAGGCGCAGGATCGCCAGGGTCACGGCAAACACGATGCCGGGCAGCACGCCCAGGCTCAGCACACCGACCGTGGTCAGCAGGCAAAGCCAGAACTCGAAGCGGCTCAGGCGGCGGATATGCTTCAGCGACTTGATGTCGATCAGCCCCCAGCCTGCCATCAGCAGCACGGCACCCAGCGCGGCCTGCGGGATCCACGCCATCGGCGCGGTGAAGAACAACAGGATCAGGGCGATGACCAGTGCTGCGATGATGCCCACCAGTTGGCTCTTGCCACCGACCATGTCGTTGACCGCAGTGCGCGAGTCTGCGCCGCTGATGGCAAAGCCCTGGGAAACCCCGGCAGCCAGGTTGCTTACGCCCAGGGCGACGAATTCGTGGTTGGCGTTGATCGCGTAGCCGTGCCGGGCGGCAAAGCTGCGTGCGGTGAGCATGGCGCTGCAGAAGCTGACGGTGGCGATACCCAGGGCGTCGCGCAGCAGGCTTTTCATTTCTGCCAGGTTACTGTGTGGCCAGGCCAGCTGCGGGATGCCGGCAGGTACCGGGCCGAGAATGGCGACGCCAAAGCGGTCAAGGCCGAGCAGGCCGACCAGCAGCATGAACAGCGCCACTACAGTTAGCGCCGCAGGCAGCTTGGGGTAGCGTCGTGGCAGCCAGATCAGCAGGCCCAGTGCGGCGATGCCGATGAGCAGCGTCACCCAGTGGATTTCGCCCAGGCGCTGGAAGAAGTTGATCAGGCTGAGGATGAAACCGTCGCCCTCGATCTTGAACCCCACCACCTTGGACAACTGCCCGGCGATCAGGCTCAGGCCGATACCGTTGAGATAACCGATCAGGATCGGCCGCGAGAAGAAGCTGGCGATGAACCCGGCCCGGGCTACCCCAGCCGCGATCAGCATTACCCCGACCAGCAAGGTGACGATCACCGACAGCTCGGCAATCCGGTGCGGCTCGCCCATGGCCAACGGCGCCACGGCGCCGGCGATCATCGCGCAGGTAGCGGCGTCTGGGCCGACCATCAGCTGGCGCGAGCTTCCGATCAGGGCATAGACCATCATCGGCAGCACACAGGCATACAGGCCGTACTGCGGCGGCAGGCCGACGATCTGCGCGTAGGCGATGGCAATGGGAATCTGGATCGCCGCCACCGAGAGGCCGGCCTGCAGGTCGGCGTGGAACCACTCGCGGCGGTAGTGCAGCAGGTTGGCAAGGCCCGGTAGCCAGCGGGAGAGAAACATGCGTCGTCCTTTCGAAATGCTTCACGAATCCATCCACGCATTGAAGCGGATCGGCAGGCAAATGGCCATGGGGCAGGTCAAAGGGAGGGGGGAGAAACGAAAAAAGGAGCCTGGGCTCCTTTTGACAGCGATGACGTTGCTGGAACGCCATGCGGGAATGCGATGTGGAGCGGGTAGAGGGAATCGAACCCTCAACTAAAGCTTGGGAAGCTTTCGTTTTACCACTAAACTATACCCGCGTTTGCGCAGCACTTTTTACCAGAACCCTCAACGAATTAGAAGCCCAAGTTATTAAAAAGCTTGTCGGCGCCCCATGGTTTGCGGGTTTGAGCCACAGGACGCCGAGTTGCTCAGATGGCCAATGCATGCTGCCCCTGTTTTACAGGCTGGTAACGTTGACGAGGTTCACGCACGGTTGGCTTCAGGAACCCCAGCATGACACTGCGAGTGTCCTCGCAAGCGGCCTTGTGTTCCATATCCAGGAAGTGGCCTGCATCGCGGATCACGCTGAAGTGGCTTCGGCCCACGTGCTTGCTGAACTGCCGCGCATCTTCGACCGTGGTGTACTCGTCGCGGTCACCATTGATGAAAAGTACCGGGATGTCGATATTGCGTGCACCATCCAGCGCCCGCCCCAGGTCATGTTGCAGCACCTCGTTGATGTGGAAGTGCATCTGCGCATACTCGTGGCTGTCCAGGCTGCTGACATGGCGGTAGTTGAAGCGCTTGAACAGTGACGGCAGGTGTTTGCCGATGGTGTCGTTGATCAAATTGCCGACCTGATAACGGTCGCAGGCGGCCAGGTACTGGCAACCACGGTCCAGGTAGTCGCGCATCGGTTCGTTGATCACCGGTGAGAACGAACTCACCACTGCCTTCTTCACGCCCCGCGGCTGGTGCGCCAGCGCCAGCAGCGTACTTGCGCCACCCCACGAGAACGACATCACGTGGTCTGCCTGGAAGTGCTCGATCAGCTCGAGGAGAATATGCGCTTCGGTCTCCTTGCTGATAAAGCGTTCCTGGCGATTGTGCGGCTTGGATTTGCCAGCGTATGGCTGGTCGAACAGTACAACGTTGAACTGCGGGTGCAGGTTACGTACCGTCTGGGCGAACGAGGCCGTGGTGGCAAGCGAGCCATTGATCAGGATGATCGTATTCTCGGCCGCATCCGCGCGATAGAACTCCGTGTAAACCCGATACTGACCTTGGATATCAAGTACAGCGATTTCTGGCCTCATGTCATCGACTCCTGGCGCAAAAAGGGTATTCGCGTCACCTAGGGTGCACGTTCTTTATGACAGGTAGGCATTTGCCTGAAGAGAAACCGGGGGGCCCTGTGTCGATCCTTGGCACGTGCGTCGACGGTATTGTTTTTGGCGGGCAATTCGCCGTGCCCCAAGGCATCGAGCCCTGGGTGGCCGGCAAAAAGTGTCTTCGACTGCGGTCGTGACTTGGTAGTCACATGCAGACTGACGATTTGGATTCAAGCAGTGGGTCGGGAATCCCGCAAGTGCCGTTCGGGGGAAAATGTGACTTTTGTCGCTGAGCGGTCGTATGACGACCCCTGATCTGTCTGGTCCGGCCTCTTCGCGGGCTCGCCCGCTCCCACAGGGATCACACCAGCCCGGAGGCCTGTGGTGTACCTGTGGGAGCGGGCGTGCCCGCGAAGAGGCCGGTACAGGCTGATTAGACCGTCGCTATTTCATCCGCCGTCAGCTCACGAAACGCCCCAGGCGCTAACCCCGGGTCAAGCCGGATCGCCCCCATGCTCTCCCGATGCAACCCCACCACCTTGTTGTCGAAATGGCCGAACATGCGCTTCACCTGGTGATAGCGCCCTTCGATGATCGACAGCCGTGCCTGGCGCGGCCCGAGGATGTTCAGCTGGGCGGGCAGGGTGGTGAGGTCTTCGAAAGCGAAGTAGAAGCCCTCGAGGAACTTGGCCACATAGTGCTCGCCAATCTCGTCCTCGGTTTGCACCAGGTAGTGCTTGGGCAGCTTGGTCGCGGGCTGGGTAAGCCGGCGTGACCATTGGCCATCGTTGGTCAGGATCATCAAGCCCGTAGTGTTGAAGTCCAGCCGCCCGGCAATGTGCAGGTCCTCACGCAAACCGGCTGGCAGCAGGTCGAGCACGGTGCGGTGTTGCGGGTCCTGGGTGGCGCTGACGCAGCCTGCCGGCTTGTGCAACATCAGGTAGCGTGCCGGGCGGCCAGCCTGCAGCAGCTGGTCGTCCAGCTCCACGCGGCTGAATTCGCGCACTTCGGCCAGTGGGTCGCTGACCACTTGGCCATCCACCCGCACACGGCGTTGCGCCAGCATCAGACGGACTTGCTGGCGGTTGTGGCTGGGCAGGTTGGCGAGGAAACGGTCGAGGCGCATGGCAAACGGTCAGTCGGAAGCGGGGGAGCGAAGTTGTTCTTCGACGGCGGCGCAGCGCGGGCACAGGCAGGCTTTGTCGCGCAGCTCGGCGGGCAGGGCTTCGAGCACGGCAGGGTCGATGGTCACGCTGTAACACCAGCAGGCCTGGGTGGCTCGGCGCGGATCTGCCAAGCTGCACTGGTTGAGGGCGCCACAAGCGGGGCAGTGCTGGTTGTCGGGCATGGCTGCCATTCACCTGTATCAAATTGTTGCAGAAATGGCACTGCACCTTGGTGGCACTGTCTTATTCAGTGTCGATGATCGCATTTCGCATCGACGCTCGCCAGCGCCGCTGTTCGGGCACTCCAGCGGTCCAGGAGGCCGCCATGTCCTATCGAATCCTGTTGATCGCCCTGCTGGGGCTGATGACTTCCGCCTGCGTTCCGTACTACGAGAGCGGGGGCTATTACCGATCGGACCACTACTACTCCGACCGTTATGTGTCACCGGATTATTACCGTTATGACCGCTATTACGTAGCGCCGCAGCCCCGTTATTACTATCAGCCTGCGCCACGCTACTACTACCGCTCGGCGCCCGCGCCTCACTACCGGTCTCATCCACAGCCGGGGATGAAGCAATGGTATGGCAACCCACGCAACGACTATGGCAACCGCCAGCGGTATGACTATGGGCGCGACCGGGATCGTCATGATTATCGCGATGGCAGCCAGCGCTATCAGCAGAATGACCGTTGGCACTCCAGCGGGCGGGGGGATGGTGACCGACGCGGGGATGGGCGGCGTGGGCACGGGCAAGGGGGGAACTGGCAGCGGTAGGTGAATTGAAAACCGGGGGCGCGTTGCGCCCCTTTCGCGACGCAAGGCCGCTCCCACAGGTACGGCGCAGCATTGGAAACCATCGCTGTACCTGTGGGCGCGGCCTTGTGTCGCGATGGGCTGCAATGCAGCCCCAACTTCTCGAAGCTACCCGAGATCCGCCAGCGGATGCCGCCCCTCCCACACCTTGGCAAAATGCGCCTCCACCACCGCCGCCGGCACTTGCGCCACATCGGGCCAGTGCCAGTGCGGCTGGTTGTCCTTGTCCAGCAGGCGCGCACGCACGCCTTCGCTGAATTCCGGGTGGCGGCAGCAGTTCAGGCTCATGTTGTATTCCATCTGGAACACCTGCGCCAACGACAGGTGCCGTGCCCGACGGATCTGTTCCCACACCAGGTGTGCGGTCAGCGGGCAACCTTCATGCAACCGTTGGCCGGCATCTGCCAGCAGCGGGTCGCCGTGATGCTTGAGCCCCTCCAGCGCACGCCAGGCGGCAGCTGCGTCGGCCACGTCGAGCAACTGATCGATCACCTGTCGCCTTGGTAGCCACTGGGCCTCGGGCAACTCGGCGCAGACGCGGTGCTGTTCGGCCTTGAGCAGGCTGTTCAGTTGCAGGGCGGTCTGTTCCTGCCAGTTCAGTTGCAGCAGTTCCTCGATCAGCGCCTCTTGCTGGTACTCGCCCAGAAATCGGTCGGCCAGGCCCAGGTCCAGGGCGTCGTGGGCATTGATCGGCGCACCCGTCAGGCCGAGGAACAATCCCAGCTTGCCCGGCAGGCGGGCAAGGAACCAGCTGGCGCCCACATCCGGATACAGGCCGATGCTGATTTCCGGCATGGCCAGCCGACTGCTGGGGGTGACAATACGCACATTGGCGCCCTGCAGCAGGCCCATGCCGCCGCCCAGCACATGCCCGTGCCCCCAGCACAGCAGCGGCTTGGGATAGGTGTGCAGGGCAAAGTCCAGACGATATTCGGCGGCGAAGAAGGTGGCGGCCAGCGGGGGCACGCTACCAGGGTGGTCGCGGCAGGCTTGTACCAGCGCACGCACATCACCGCCGGCACAGAAGGCCTTGGCACCGTTGCCGCGCAGCAGCACGCAGACGATTCCCGGGTCGCGGGCCCAGGCGTGCAACTGTTCGCCCAATACTTCGATCATCGGCAGGCTCAGCGCATTGAGCGCCTTGGGCGCATCCAGGGTGGCGATGCCGATGCGGGCGCCATCGGCGCCGGTGAGTACCTCGCAATGAATGGCCATGGACTACCTCGCGCAAGTCATCGCCCAAGTATGGCTTGCCTGGCCGAACATGCCGGTCGTCGGTCGGATCGTTTGACAAGCGGGAAGGGCTTACCTAGTGTCGCGCCATTGTTTATGGAAGGCCCCATGACTGACGACGATCGCATCAAACTCGAACCCAGCTGGAAGGCCGCCTTGCGCGCGGAATTCGACCAGCCCTACATGCATCAGTTGCGCGAGTTCCTGCGCAGCGAGTACGCCGCCGGTAAAGAGATCTACCCGCCAGGGCCGTTGATCTTCAACGCGCTCAACTCGACGCCGCTGGACCAGGTGAAGGTGGTCATCCTTGGCCAGGACCCTTACCACGGGCCGGGCCAGGCGCATGGCCTGTGCTTCTCGGTGCAGCCGGGCGTGGCCACGCCACCGTCGCTGGTCAACATCTACAAGGAGCTGCAGCGCGACCTGAACATCCCGATTGCCAGTCATGGCTACCTGCAGAGCTGGGCCGAGCAGGGTGTGCTGTTGCTCAACACGACCATGACCGTGGAGCGCGCCAATGCCGCGTCGCATGCCAAGAAGGGCTGGGAGTTCTTTACCGACCGGGTCATCCAGGTGGTTAGCGAGCAGTGCCCGAACGTGGTGTTCCTGCTGTGGGGCTCGCATGCGCAAAGCAAGCAGAAGCTGATCGACGGGACCAAGCACCTGGTGCTGAAATCGGTGCATCCATCACCGTTGTCGGCTTACCGTGGGTTCCTGGGGTGCGGGCATTTCAGCCGGGCCAACAGTTTCCTCGAGCAGCGCGGGCTGGCGCCGATCAACTGGGCATTGCCACCCTTGTAAAGGCCTGAAATGTCGCGTTGCCTTCTTCGCGGGTGAACCCGCTCCCACAGGTTCTGCACTACCCTCAGGGCTTGTGTGGTCCCTGTGGGAGCGGGTTTACCCGCGAAGAGGCCGTCACAGTCATTCCGGGGTTGCGTTCCACACCCGGAACAACGGCTCTGCCAGAAACAGCACAAACAACAAGCGCATCACCTGCAGCGCCGTCACCAGCGGCACCGACAGCTGCAGGGTCTCCGCCGTCAGGCTCATCTCGGCAATTCCGCCCGGCATCATCCCCAATGTCAGCGAACGCAGATCCAGCGCGGTCATCATGCTCAGCACCCATGCGGCACTGCCGGCAATCGCCATGCACAACGCCGTGGCCACCAGGGTGCGGCCCAGGAACGACGGTGCGCGGCGGAAGAACGCGCGGTTGAAGTGGCAGGCCAGGCCGCTGCCGATCAACCACTGGCCGATCTGGCTGGCGCCATTGGGCAGGGTTATCTGCAGGTCGCCGGCCAGGCTCACGGTGGCTGCGACCAACAATGGCCCGAACAACCACGGGTTGGGCTGGCGCAAGCGCTGCCACAGCAGGGCGACGGCAACGCCCAGCGGTGCAATCAGCGCCAGCCAGCCCCAGCTCACACTGCCGGTGTGATTCAGCGGTACCCCGTCGCCCAGCAGGAACTTGAACAGCGCCGGCACGCACAGTACCACCGCCAGTACGCGCAGGCTTTGCGCCGCCGCCACCTGGCTGAGCACTGCGCCATTGCGGGCGCCAAGGTTGACCATCTCCCCCGAACCGCCCGGCATGCTGGCGAAGAACGCCGTGGCACGGTCTTCACCGGTGCGCCGCAGCAGCCATACGCTGATCACGCTGGACAAGGTGGTGAACAGCGCGCCGAAGAAGATCAGTGCGAAATGGCTGGCCACCTGCTCGATCACCGCCGGGGTGAAGTGCAGGCCAATGCCGACACCGATGATGCATTGCCCGCATTTGCGGCCATTGGGGATTTCCGGCAGCTGCCAGGGTGTCAGGCAGCGCACCAGGATGATCGCCAGCAACGAGCCGACCATCCACGGCAAAGGCCAGCCGACCTTGCTGGCGGCAAAACCGCCAGCAAGGCCGACCAGCCCGGTCGCGACAAACAACGGCAACGAGCGATCAGGCATCGGCCATCGCCCGGCGCTGCAGGCTGCGTTTGCGCCAGATGCGCAGAAGCGGCAGGGTCAGCATGCAAATGGTCAGTACCCATACCGACATGCTGATCGGGCTCGACCAGAGGATGCCCAGTTCGCCGTTGGAGATCGACAGCGCCCGGCGCAGGTTCTGCTCCATCAACCCACCGAGGATGAAACCGAGCAGGATCGGCGACAGCGGGAAGTCCAGCTTGCGCAGGATATAGCCCATGATGCCGATACCGACCATCAGGAACAGGTCGAAGGTAGTGGCATGCACGGCGTAAACGCCGATCGCGGTGATGATGGCGATCACCGGTACCAGCGCCCAGTTTGGCACGGCGAGGATGCGGGTGAAGATGCGGATCATCGGGATGTTGAGGATCACCAGCATGATGTTGGCGACGAACAGCGAGGCGATCAGGCCCCAGACGATGTCTGGCTGCTGTTCGAACAACAGCGGGCCCGGGGTGATGTTGTACAAGGTCAGCGCGCCGATCATCACCGCGGTGGTGCCCGAGCCAGGTACGCCCAGGGTCAGCATCGGTACCAGGGCGCCACAGCAGGAGGCGCCGATGGCGGTTTCCGGTGCGGCCAGGCCGCGGGCGTCGCCCTTGCCGAACTTGCCCTTGTCGCCCGCCAGGCGTTTTTCGGTCATGTAGGCCACGGCGCTCGCCAGTGTTGCACCGGCACCAGGCAGCACACCCATGATGAAGCCAAGCAGGCCGCAGCGGATGTTGACCACGAACACCGAGGCCGCTTCCTTGAAGTTGAACAGCATGCGGCCGGTGGCTTTGACTGCCTGGTGGCCATGGTGGGTCTTTTCCAGCAGCAGGAGGATTTCGCTGATGGAGAACAGGCCCAGCACCAGTACCACGAACTGGATGCCGTCGGCCAGGTGCACGCTGTCGCCGGTGAAGCGGTACACGCCACTGTTGGCATCGATGCCGACTGCCGACAGGAACAGGCCGATCAATGCGGCAATGAAGGTTTTCAGCGGCTTGTCGCCGGCCATGCCGCCGAGCGCGACGATGGCGAACACCATCAGCACGAAGTACTCCGCCGGGCCGAAGGCGATTGCCCATTTCGCCAGCAGCGGTGCGAACAGCACCATGCCGCAGGTGGCGATCAGCGCACCGATGAACGAACTCCAGGCCGACAGCGACAGCGCTACGCCAGCCAGACCATTGCGGGCCATCGGGTAGCCATCGAGAGTGGTCATCACGGTCGAGGCTTCGCCGGGGATGTTCAGCAGGATCGAACTGATACGTCCGCCGTACTCGCAGCCCAGGTACACCGCTGCCAGCAGGATCAGCGCCGATTCCGGCGGCAGGCCGAGGGCGAAGGCGATGGGGATCAGCAAGGCCACGCCGTTGATCGGGCCCAGACCCGGCAGCAGGCCGACCACGGTACCGATCAGCGTGCCGGTGAGGGCGGTGACCAGGTTGTAGGGGGACAGGGCGACGCCGAAGCCCTGGCCCAGGTAGCTCAAGGTATCCATGTGTCAGTTCTCCAGTACGCTCAGCAGGCCAAGGGGCAGGGGCACGTCCATCACGCGGTCGAACAGCCAGTAGAGAAACAGGCTCATGCCCGCCACCACGATGGCGCTGTGCAGCCAGCGGCCGCCGTACAGGCGGGCCATGGGCACGCCGACCAGGATGGCGCTGAGGATGAAGCCCAGGGCTTCGAAGGTGCTGGCGAACACGATCAGCAGGCCGACGCAGGCGGCGATCTTGGTCAGGGTCTCGCGGTCCAGTTCCGGTTCGTCGTCCTTGCGCACGATGGGGGTGGGGCGGAACACCAGGTACAGCAGGCCCAGGCCGAGCAGGCCGAGCGTCAACAGCGGGTAGGCGCGCGGGCCCACCGGTTCATAGGAAAACGCCGCCTGGTAAGGCCAGGCCATCACGGCCAGGGCGGCGCACACCGCCAGCAGGGCCAGGGCGAAGATGCGTTGCAGGATCATGAAGGAATCCTCGTTGGGATCACGCAAGCGAGATGCAAATCCTGTGGGAGCGGCCTTGCGTCGCGATCGGGCGCGAAGCGGCCGCAAAACCTGCCACTGCGATCTGTCTGAAGCATCGCATCGGCTGAGACAGGGGCCGCTGTGCGGCCTATCGCGACACAAGGCCGCTCCCGCAGGGATTGTGGTAACTCCGGCCAGTGTTACTGGATCAGGCCAAACTCCCTGGCCAGTGTCTTGTAATCAGCCACTTGCTTCTTCACATAGCCGTCCAGCTCTGCACCGGTCATGGCGAACGGGAACAGTTCGCGCTGGTCACGCAACTTGGCGAAGTCTTCCGAAGCCAGCATCTTGTCGAATGACTGCTTCCACCAGGCGTATTCCTCGTCGCTCACCTTTGGCCCCAGGTAGAAGCCGCGTACCACTGGCCAGACGATGTCGTAACCCTGTTCCTTGGCGGTGGGGATGTCTTTCATCTCGGGCTCGTCCAGGCGCTTTTCCGAGAACACCGCGAGGATGCGCATGTTGCCGCTCTGAATGTGCGGCATGGAGTCGGAGATGTCGGTCGAGCCTACCTGGATATGCCCGCCCAGCAACGCCGTGGCGATCTCGCCGCCACCTTCCAGGGCGACGTAGCGCAGGTCACGCGGGTTGATGCCGGCGGCCTTGGCAATCAGGGCGGTCTGCATCCAGTCCTGGCTGCCGACGGTACCGCCGGAGCCGATCACCACCTTGCTCGGGTCTTTCTTCAACGCCGCGACCAAGTCGTCGAGGGTTTTGTAGGGCGAGTCGCTTTTCACTGCGATGGCGCCGTAGCTGGTGCCGACGGCGGCCAGCCATTTCACCGCGTTCTCGTCGAAGCGGCCGAACTTGCCCTGGGCCAGGTTCAGCAGCGAACCGCTGGACCAGGCCACCAGGGTGCCGGCATCGGCCGGGCGCTGGGCGACCACGGCGTTGTAGGCCACCGCACCAACACCGCCGGGCATGTAGGTGACGCGCATCGGCTTGGTGAGGATTTTTTCCTGCACCAGGGCGCTCTGCACCAGTTTGCAGGTCAGGTCGAAGCCGCCGCCGGGCGAGGCGGGAGCAATGCATTCGGGGCGTTTCGGTTCGGCAGCGAGGGCGTTGCCGGCCAACAGCAGGCAGCCGGTAGCGAGGACGAGGCGGCGCAGTGAGTAGGTCATCGTCTTTCTCCGTGAGCGTTGTTGTTATCAAGTTATCGCTATGGGGTTACCACAGCGCCACGCTGTAGCTCACCAGCAGCCGCACCTCGTCCGCGTCGCGGGCGAAGTTGGAGCGGAAGGTGGCGTTGCGCAGGCGCACGGCGACGTTCTTCAACGGGCCGCTTTGTACCACGTACTTCATTTCGGTATCGCGTTCCCACTCCTTGCCCTCGCCACCGGCGGCGCGGCTGACGTTGTCGCCGCTGATGTAGCGGGTCATGAAGGTCAGGCCGGGCACGCCGAGCGCGGCGAAGTTGTAGTCGTAGCGTGCCTGCCAGGAGCGCTCGTCGGCGCCTGCGAAGTCGTTGATCTGGACGAAGTTGACCAGGTACGGGTCGGCACCATCGACGTACGGGAAGGCGCTGTCGCCTGACAATTGCTGCCAGGCGGCGCTGACCTTGTGCCCGCCCAGGGCGTAGCTGAGCATGCCATTGACGGTGGTGTTGTCGATGTTGCCGGCCTTGGCGGCGCCGGCGTCGTCACTCACAGCCAGGCGCAGGTCGGCGCCCAAGGTGCCGGGGCCCCATGGCTGGGTGGCGACCATGCCGATGAAGTGCTGGCGGTAGATATCGTCGAGCTGGGCAAAGTGGTAGCTGCCGGTGATGCGATCGGTGAACTGGTAGTCGAGGCCGGCCAGGTCCAGGTTGTCGGCGCTGAACGAGCCACCGAAGCGGCCGTTCTTGTTGTTCAGGGCCAGGTCTTCCCAGTTGGTGTCGTTGCGGTCCTTGGCCTTGTCCAGTCGGCCTCCGGTGAAGGTCAGGCCCTTGACCTCCTTCGAAGTCAGCAGGCCGCCTTCGAAGGTTTGCGGCAGGATGCGCCCATCGTTGGGCTGCAGGGTCGGCAGTTCGGGGATCAGCGTGCCGATCTTCAGTTCAGTCTGCGACACCTTCACCTTGCCGGTCAGGCCGAGCTTGGAGTACTCGTCGGCGGCCTTGCCGTCATCGTGGGTCGGCAGCAGGCCGGTGTCGGTGCGGTCGGGGCTGGAGTCGAGCTTGATGCCGAGCATGCCCAGCGCATCCAGGCCGAAACCCACGGTGCCATCGGTGTAGCCAGACTCGAAGTTGAGCATGAAGCCCTGGGCCCACTCGTCGCGCTTGGATTGCTGCGCACTGGTGCCGTCGCGGAAATCGCGGTTGAAGTACATGTTGCGGGTTTCGAAGGTGGCCGTGCTGTCTTCGAAGAAGGCGGCCTGACTCATCGGCGCGACACCGGCAAGCGCAAGGGCGCTGACGATGGCGGAGGGGCGTGCGGCAAAGGAACGGGTAGGCGCGAACGCCTGCGGCTGCGATGACAGCATCACTGATGGCTCCGTTTATTGTTCTTATTCGTTGCACCTTGCTGGTGCTTTTTTTCGGCGCGTAGAGCGACCGTGGTGCGATGCTAGGTAACCAACCTTTCGCTAACCTTTCAGCGTGAAAGGTTTGTCGACAGGGCTTCACAGGCCTGCCGACAGCGGTACACTCCGCGCCACCGTCCCACCCGAGCAGGGAGAATCCGATGCGTGTGCTGCTGGTCGAAGACCACCTGCAACTGGCTGAAAGCGTGGCCCAGGCCTTGAAAAGCCATGGCCTGACCGTGGATGTGCTGCATGACGGCGTGGCCGCCGACCTGGCCCTGGCCAGCGAGGAGTACGCCGTGGCCGTGCTGGATGTCGGCTTGCCGCGCATGGACGGCTTCGAGGTGCTGGCGCGCCTGCGCGGCCGTGGCAAGACCCTGCCGGTGCTGATGCTGACAGCGCGCAGCGACGTCAAGGACCGGGTTCATGGACTGAACCTGGGCGCCGACGACTACCTGGCCAAGCCGTTCGAGCTGACCGAGCTGGAAGCACGGGTCAAGGCCCTGTTGCGGCGCAGCGTGCTCGGTGGCGAGCGCCAGCAACGCTGCGGGCCGTTGGTATACGACCTGGATACCCGGCGCTTCACCTTGGGTGGCGACAACCTGACCCTGACTTCTCGCGAACAAAGCGTACTGGAAGCGCTGATCGCCCGCCCGGGCCGGGTGATGAGCAAGGAGCAACTGGCCGCCCAGGTGTTCGGCCTGGACGAAGAAGCCAGCCCCGATGCCATCGAAATCTACATCCACCGCCTGCGCAAGAAGCTCGACGGCCACCCGGTGGCGATTGTCACCTTCCGTGGCCTGGGCTACCTGCTCGAGCACCGCGATGCGTGATAACGGCAGCCTGCGTGGGCGCTTGCTCGGCAACCTGGCCTTGCTGCTGGTGGTGCTGATGCTGGCCAGCGGCCTGAGCGCCTACTGGAACGGCCGCGAGGCCGCCGACACCGCCTACGACCGGACCCTGCTGGCCTCGGCAAGGACCATTGCCGCAGGCCTGTCCCAGCGTGACGGTTCGCTGAGCGCGGATGTGCCCTACGTGGCCCTGGACACCTTCGCCTACGACAGTGCCGGGCGCATCTACTATCAGGTGCTGGACATCCAGCAGCGGCTGATTTCCGGCTACGAGAACCTGCCAGCGCCACCGCCGGGCACGCCGCGTACCGACGACTACCCGGCGCTGGCGCGGTTCTACAACGCCACCTACCTGGGCCAGGACGTGCGCGTGGTCAGCCTGTTGAAGCCGGTGAGCGAGCCGAACATGAACGGCATGGCGGAAATCCGTGTGGCCGAGACCGAGGAAGCGCGGGTGCGCATGGCCCGTGGCCTGATGGCCGATACCCTGCTGCGCCTGGGGATGCTGGCGCTGGGCGCGCTGGTGATGGTGTGGTTTGCCGTGAGTGCCGCGTTGCGGCCGCTGGAGCGCCTGCGCACGGCGGTTGAAGAGCGCCAGCCGGATGACCTGCGGGCCTTGCCGGTGGTGCAGGTGCAGCGGGAGCTGGGCCCGCTGGTGCGGGCTTTGAACCATTTCACCGAGCGTTTGCGCGGCCAGTTCGAGCGCCAGGCGCAGTTCATCGCCGACGCCGCCCACGAGTTGCGCACGCCGCTGGCCGCGCTGAAGGCGCGGGTCGAACTGGGCCTGCGTTCGGGCGAGCCGCAGGAGTGGCGACAGACGCTTGAGTCCGCGGCCCAGGGCACCGACCGGCTGACCCATCTGGCCAACCAGCTGCTGTCGCTGGCGCGGGTCGAGAACGGTGCGCGGGCGATTGCAGAAGGCGGCGCGCAGCGCCTGGACCTGAGTCAGTTGGCTCGTGAGCTGGGCATGGCCATGGCACCGCTGGCGCACAAACGCGGGGTGGCGCTGGCCCTGGAGGCCGAGGCGCCGGTGTGGCTGAAGGGGGAGCCGACGCTGCTCAACGAGCTGTTGAGCAACCTCGTGGACAATGCCTTGGCGCATACGCCGGCTGGCGGCAACGTGATCTTGCGGGTGCTGGCGCCGGCGGTGCTTGAGGTGGAAGACGACGGGCCGGGGATACCCGAGGCCGAGCGTGAGCGGGTGTTCGAGCGCTTCTACCGGCGCAGTGCGCAGGGCAGTGGGCTCGGCTTGGCGATTGTCGGCGAGATCTGCCGGGCGCACCTGGCACAGGTGAGCCTGCATGACGGTGCGAAGGGCGGGTTGCGGGTGCGGGTGAGTTTTATCGCGGATTGATGTGTTGCCTGTACCGGCCCTTTCGCGGGTGAATCCGCTCCTACAGGTACAGCGCAGCCTTCAGCAGCGGCGCGGTCCCTGTAGGAGCGGGTTTACCCGCGAAGAGGGCGCTGACACCGGTCAGCGCAACATGCTCCGCGCCTCGATCAGTTCACCCACTTCAAGCTCGGTGCCGTACGGCAGGCCCAGGTGGCGGTATGCCGGCAGTGCCGCCAGCGGTCGGTGGCGGCCTCGCTGGCTGATGCAGCGGGCGATCTGCACGATGTCGATGTAGTCGATGTTGTCGGTCTGCCGGTCCAGGTCCTGCACCTGGCTCGGCAGGTTGACCAGTTGCTCAGGAAACTCCCAGGCCTTGAGGATCTTGTCGCCCAGAACCGGCTGGATCTGCTCGATCACATAATGCAGGCACACTGGGTCCGAGAGCAGTTCGTTGTGCTCTTCGGCGTAGATCAGTACCGGCAGCGCGCCAATCTGGTTGACCAGGCCGCCGAGGGTGGCCTGGTCGGGTTTGAGTTGTGTAAAGCGCCGGCAGATTTCATAGCTGATGCCCGCCACATCCAGGCTGTTGGCCCAGATATCGCGTAACTTCTGCTCCACAGCCGGCGCCCGTGCGTGGAAAATCTGCTCGATCACCAGGCCAATGGCCAGGTTGCAGCTGTAGTTGATGCCCAGCCGCGTGATGGCGGTGTGCAGGTCGGTGACCTCGACCGCCGCGCGCAGCAGTGGGCTGTTGACGACTTTGATCAGGCGCGCTGAAAGGGCCGCATCGCGACCGATCACCTTGCTCAGGGCCGCTACGCTGATCTCGCTGTCTTCCGCCGCCTCGCGGATGCTCAAGGCAACCTCGGGCAGGGTCGGCAGAACCAGGTCATCCTTTTCGATGGCATCGAGCAACTGTGCTTGAACCATCTCGGCCAGCGTGTTCATGGGCGTGTCTACCGCAGTGGTGGTGCGGCCCCGCCATGTAGGCGGGGCAGGCTGGTCAGCGCTGGATTTCCCGGTCGCGGTCCAGTTCGTAGGGCAGGGTCAACACCTGCAGGCGTGGGCCTTCGAGGCTGCCCAGGTGCAGGTTGTCGTCTTCCACCGCTTCGGCGCTGAGCACCGCGAGCAGTTCGCAGCCTGTGCCGTTGCTGGCAGCAATGACCACTTCACCGACCGACGAACCATGGGTGGGCGAGAAGATCTCGACGCCCGGGGCCGGAATGGCCTGCTGGTCCAGTGCCAGGCGGTACTGGCGGCGCTTGAGCTTGCCCAGGTACTGCATGCGGGCAACGATTTCCTGACCGGTGTAGCAGCCTTTCTTGAAGCTGACGCCGTCGACGGCCTGCAGGTTGATCATCTGCGGGATGAACAGCTCGCGGGTCGGCCCCATGACCTGGCCGATACCGGCGCGAATCTGCCCCAGCAGCCAGTTATCCAGGCTGCCTTCGGGCAGCGCGGTGGCCAGCGCCTGGCGAACGCGGTCGGCGTTGTCTGCCGGTACCCACAGTTCAACGCGGTCGGCGGACACGGCGATGGCGATCAACCCGTCGTGGCGCACGGTGCTACCGGCTGCCGCAGGCACATCGAGCCCCAGGGCCTGCAGCGCCGCATCGCCGCCTTGCAGGCCGAAGCGTGCCCAGGCAGCGCTTTCATCGGTCAGCGTGGCCTTGGAGAACACGGCGTACTTCTTGAGGTCGGCCAGCTGGGCGTCGAGCAGCTCGCTGGCCATGGCCAGCAGGTAGCCGTTGCCTTCGGGCAGGATGCGGAAACTCGACTGCATGCGCCCCTTGACCATGCAGCGGGCGCCGAGGCTGGCGTGTTCCGGGCTGAGGTAGTTGATGTTGCAGGTCAGCTGGCCTTGCAGGAACTTGCCTGCATCGGAGCCGCGGACGGCGAGGATGCCCTCGTGGGACAGGGGGCAGAAGAAAGCGGAATCGGCCATGGGTCATCGCGGTGGCTAAAGACTGGCGGCCATCATAGAACGCCGGTAACAAAATAGGTAGTTGACTAGACCAACGCCCGGTGTCGCTTCGCTCGCCTGGCTGTATACTGGCGGGCCATTCGAGGAGGGCCCCATGGTCGAACAAACTGAACTCAACCGGCTTTTCTGGCACAGCCGCCGCGGCATGCTGGAACTGGACGTACTGCTGGTGCCTTTCACCCAGGAAGTCTACCCCACGCTCAACGAAACCGACCGCGAACTCTACGTGCGTCTGTTGAGCTGCGAGGATCAGGACATGTTCGGCTGGTTCATGGAGCGCACCGAGTCCGAAGACCCGGAGCTGCAGCGCATGGTCCGCATCATCCTGGACCGTGTCCAGCCCAAGTGAGTGCTTCGAGTGCCGCTGGCAAGGCTCGCGCCTGCTGCTGGCGGCCTACCTGGGTTGCCAGGTACTGGCGTGGTTCGCCGTATGGGCGAGCCCGCTGCCCGGGTGGTCGGCCCTTGCAGTTGTCGCCGCCTGTATTGCCCACGCTGGCTGGGCCATTCCCCGACGTATTCTGCTGACGCATGAGCATGCCGTTGTCGGCCTGCGCCGTGATGTGCGCGGCTGGCAGGTGTTCAGCCGTGCCCGTGGCTGGCAGCCGGTGCGCTTGTGCCGGGACAGCGTGGCGTTGCCGGCGCTGGTGGTGTTGCGCTTTGTGCGGGCGGGGCGCTGGTTGGGGGAGAGCCAATGCGTGCCACGGGATGCGCTGGGGGCTGATGAGCACAGGCGCTTGCGGGTGCGGTTGAAATTCAGCCGGCGCAGGTGGGCAGGGGTGGGCCGGGCATAAAGCCCTACCGAATTGACTTCTTCGCGGGCTGGCCCGCTCCCACAGGTACTGCGCAAGGCTGCAAGGCAGTGGGAATCCTGTGGGAGCGGGCGGGCCCGCGAAGGCCGCGACGCCGATTTCAGGTCGGGCTGAGAATGGTGTCCTTGGCCTCGTCCAGCATCCCCGGGTAATCCAGGGTGTAATGCAGTCCGCGGCTTTCCTTGCGCTGCATGGCCGACAGGATCATCAACTCGGCCACCTGCGCCAGGTTGCGCAATTCGATCAGGTCGCGGCTGACTTTGTAGTTGCTGTAGAACTCGTCGATTTCGTCCAGCAGCAGGCGAATGCGGTGCTGCGCTCGCTGAAGGCGCTTGCTGGTTCGCACGATGCCGACGTAGTCCCACATGAAGCGCCGCAGTTCGTCCCAGTTGTGCGCAATGATCACGTCCTCGTCCGAGTCGGTGACCTGGCTGGCGTCCCAGCCGGGCAGGGCCTTGGGCATGGTCACCTCATCCAGGTGCGCCTGGATGTCGGCGGCGGCGGCACGGCCATAGACGAAACATTCCAGCAGCGAGTTGCTAGCCATGCGGTTGGCGCCGTGCAGGCCGGTGAAGCTGGTTTCGCCAATGGCATACAGGCCCGGCACGTCGGTGTGGCCGCGGTCGTCGACCATCACCCCTCCGCAGGTGTAGTGCGCCGCTGGCACCACCGGGATCGGCTGACGGGTGATGTCGATGCCGAAGGCCAGGCAGCGCTCGTACACGGTGGGAAAGTGGCTCTTGATGAAGTCGACCGGCTTGTGGGTGATATCCAGGTATACGCAGTCCACGCCCAGGCGCTTCATCTCGTGGTCGATGGCGCGGGCCACGATGTCGCGCGGCGCCAGTTCTTCGCGCGGGTCGAAGCGTGGCATGAAGCGTTCGCCATTGGGCAGGCGCAGCAGGGCACCTTCGCCACGCAGGGCTTCGGTGATCAGGAAACTCTTGGCCTGTGGGTGGTACAGGCAAGTCGGGTGAAACTGGTTGAACTCCAGATTCGCCACCCGGCAGCCAGCCCGCCAAGCCATGGCGATGCCGTCGCCGCAGGCACCGTCGGGATTGCTGGTATACAGGTACACCTTGGCCGCACCGCCAGTGGCCAGCACGGTGAAGCGCGCACCGAAGGTGTCCACCTCGCCGGTGTTGCGGTCGAGCACGTAGGCACCCAGGCAGCGCTCGCCGGGCAGGCCGAGGCGGCGTTCGGTGATCAGGTCGACCGCCACGCGCTGCTCCAGCAACTGGATATTCGGGCGTTTGCGGGCCTGCTCCAGCAGCGTGGTGAAGATGGCTGCGCCGGTGGCGTCGGCGGCGTGGATGATGCGCCGGTGGCTATGCCCGCCTTCGCGGGTCAGGTGGAACTCGAAGCCGCCGTCGTCGACGCTGTAGTGCTCGTCGCGGGTAAAGGGCACGCCTTGCTCGATCAGCCACTCGATAGCCTCGCGGCTGTGCTCGACGGTAAAGCGCACGGCGTCTTCATGGCAAAGGCCGCCGCCGGCATTGAGGGTGTCCTCGACATGCGACTGCACGGTATCGGTATTGTCCAGCACCGCCGCGACACCGCCTTGGGCCCAGAAGGTCGAGCCGTTGGCCAGGTCGCCCTTGCTGAGTACGGCGACTCGAAGGTGGCTGGGGAGGTTCAGTGCCAGGCTGAGACCGGCGGCACCGCTGCCGATCACCAGGACATCATGTTGGAATTGTTGGCTCATGTCGGGACACTAGTATTCTTTGGAAGGGGCGCGGCACAATAGTCACGCGCCGATGGCATTGTGAAACTATCGTAAAAGCTGGCCGGGTTGCCTTTATAGCAGCCCCGGGTGGCCAATTTCCATGCCACTTGCCTGGTCGCGACAACCTTTGTGGGAACTTTCCGACATGGCCGGAAATCCTATGAAGGCTGCCCACGCGCCACAACTTGCCGCGGCGACGCAGGGCGGCAGGCCTGTCCGGGCTGTCCCTGCGTACTCGAAACCTGATTATCGACGTAGCCGGCCGTGACCGTGCCGCGTCTTTCGTGCAAGCCGACCAAGGGCTGCAGGAAACTTGCTTGGAGGGGAGAACTTTTGCGCAAAGCCCGAGTCTATGGTTGCAAGCCTGAACGATGGCTGATGCAACGCTCCTTCGAGTTCACTGAGGAGTGTTCATGCTAACCCAGGAAGAGGATCAGCAGCTTGTCGAGCGCGTTCAGCGTGGTGACAGGCGAGCGTTCGATCTGTTGGTGCTGAAGTATCAGCACAAGATTCTCGGGTTGATCGTGCGGTTCGTTCACGACACCCACGAGGCCCAGGATGTAGCACAGGAAGCCTTCATCAAGGCCTACCGTGCGCTTGGCAACTTCCGCGGAGACAGTGCGTTCTATACGTGGCTGTACCGCATCGCCATCAACACGGCGAAGAACTACCTGGTGTCCCGTGGAAGACGGCCGCCAGACAGTGATGTGAGCTCCGAGGATGCGGAGTTTTACGACGGCGATCATGGTCTCAAGGATCTCGAGTCCCCAGAGCGCTCGTTGTTGCGGGATGAAATCGAAGGCACTGTCCATCGCACCATCCAGCAACTGCCTGAAGACCTGCGCACGGCGCTGACCCTGCGCGAGTTCGACGGGCTGAGTTACGAAGACATTGCCAGTGTCATGCAATGTCCGGTGGGTACCGTGCGCTCTCGAATCTTCCGCGCTCGGGAGGCAATAGACAAAGCCCTGCAACCTTTGCTGCAGGAAACCTGAGACAGCGGCGACAGCCAAGAGAGGAACCGCCATGAGTCGTGAAGCTTTGCAGGAATCGCTGTCCGCGGTGATGGATAACGAAGCGGACGAGCTTGAACTGCGTCGTGTGTTGAACGCCGTAGACGATGCTGAAACCCGTGCCACCTGGTCGCGTTACCAGGTTGCCCGCGCAGCCATGCACAAGGAGCTGCTGCTGCCTAACCTGGATATCGCCTCGGCGGTGTCTGCAGCGCTGGCTGACGAAGCCGTGCCGGCCAAGGCCAAGAAAGGGCCATGGCGCAGCATCGGCCGCCTGGCGGTAGCTGCCTCGGTCACCGTAGCCGTGCTGGCCGGTGTGCGCATGTACAACCAGGACGAGATCACTGGCGCCGAGCTTGCTGCCCAGCAACCTGCCCAGCAAGGCCTGAGTGTGCCACAAGCACAAGGCCCTGCCGTTTTGGCAGGCTATAGTGAGAGCAGTGAGCAACCGACCGGGCCGATGGCCAACGGCGTGCTGCAGAACCAGGCCGGCTGGGACCAGCGTCTGCCAGGCTACCTGCGCCAGCATGCCCAGGAATCTGCGCTCAAGGGCACTGAAACCGCATTGCCGTATGCCCGCGCCGCCAGCCTGGAAAACCGTTAAGTAAGGAGGATCATGCGCGCGCTACCTCTCCTGTCGCTGCTGATTGGCAGCTGCGTGACGGTGCCAGCATTGGCGGCCAATTCTTCGCCCGAGGCGAGCGAGTGGCTGAGCAAGCTGGCACAGGCCGAGCAAAAGCAGAGCTACCAAGGCTCTTTTGTCTACGAACGGAACGGCAGTTTCTCTTCCCACGAGATCTGGCACAGGGTCGACGACGGCAAGGTCAGCGAGCGGCTGTTGCAGCTCGATGGTGCCGCTCAGGAGATCGTGCGCGTGGATGGCAAGGTGGAGTGCGTCAGCGGGGCCTTGGTCAGTGGAGTGACGACGCCCCCGAACACTACGCAGCGTGTACTTGATCCGCTGAAACTGATGGGCTGGTATGACTTGAGCGTGGCGGGCAAGTCACGGGTCGCCGGGCGCGATGCCGTGATCGTGACGCTCACCCCGCGCGACCAGCACCGCTATGCCTTCGAATTGCACCTGGACCGCACTACTGGCCTGCCGCTGCGCTCGTTGATGATCAACGACAAAGGGCAGTTGCTGGAGCGCTTCCAGATGACCCGTCTCGATACTGACGCACCCAGCGATGATGACCTGCGCGCCAGTGCTGCATGCAAGCCGGTGCAGCATGTGGCTGCTGCCGCCAACGACACGGTCGCCGGCTGGCGTTCGGACTGGCTGCCGCCCGGCTTCGAGCTGGTCAACAGCTCGGTACGCCGCGACCCCAAGAATGACAGCACGGTCAGCAGCCTGATGTATGACGATGGCCTGGCGCGCTTCTCGGTGTTCCTCGAGCCGGTAAAGGATGAGGGCGGGACCGACATGCGCACCCAGCTTGGCCCGACCTCGGCGGTCTCGCGTCGGCTGAACACGCCCAAAGGCAAGGTCATGGTCACTGTGGTCGGCGAGATTCCGCTGGGTACCGCAGAGCGTGTGGCGCTGTCGATGCGCCCCCAGGATGGCCAGGCGCGCCAGTGATGGCGTGCATTTGCGGGCATGGCGTGCAGGCCATGCCAAGGCGTGCGGACATGCCGCTGAAATGAAATTAAAGCATTGTCATTTGCAATCCATCGGCAAATTTTCTATAGGTCAGGCTTCTAGGAGCCTGGCCTTTCCTGTTTTGTGCAGGGGCCTTTCTAAACTACCGCTCGTTGTGACGGGAGCCGTATGTCAATACCACGCTTGAAATCCTACCTATCGATGTTCGCCGCCGTGCTGATGCTCGGCCAGGTGCTCAGCGCCCAGGCCGAGGAAGCCCTGCCGGACTTCACTACCCTGGTCGAGCAGGCCTCGCCAGCCGTGGTCAACATCAGTACCAAGCAGAAACTGCCGGACCGCCGCATGGCCGCCGGGCAGATGCCCGACCTGGAAGGCCTGCCGCCGATGTTCCGCGAGTTCTTCGAGCGCAACATGCCGCAGCAACCGCGCTCACCGCGTGGCGACCGCCAGCGCGAGGCCCAGTCGCTGGGTTCGGGCTTCATCATTTCCAGTGATGGCTACGTACTGACCAACAACCACGTGGTAGCCGATGCCGACGAGATCATCGTCCGCCTGTCGGACCGCAGCGAGCTGCAGGCCAAACTGGTCGGCACCGACCCGCG
This sequence comes from Pseudomonas sp. PNPG3, assembly GCF_023093815.1. NCBI lineage: Bacteria > Pseudomonadati > Pseudomonadota > Gammaproteobacteria > Pseudomonadales > Pseudomonadaceae > Pseudomonas > Pseudomonas sp. PNPG3. Next base: position 8,551 of record NZ_JALLKV010000062.1, on the reverse strand, counting down.
CACCGACGTGGCCCTGCTCAAGGTCGAGGGCAAGAACCTGCCGACCGTCAAGCTGGGTGATTCCGAGAAGCTCAAGGTGGGCGAGTGGGTGCTGGCCATCGGTTCGCCGTTCGGCTTTGACCATTCGGTGACCAAAGGTATCGTCAGTGCCAAGGGCCGTACCCTGCCCAATGACACCTACGTACCGTTCATCCAGACGGACGTGGCCATCAACCCCGGCAACTCCGGCGGCCCGCTGTTCAACATGAATGGCGAAGTAGTGGGTATCAACTCGCAGATATTCACCCGCTCCGGTGGTTTCATGGGCCTTTCGTTCGCCATCCCGATCGATGTGGCGATCGATGTCTCCAATCAGCTGAAGAAAGACGGCAAGGTCAGCCGCGGCTGGCTGGGCGTGGTGATCCAGGAGGTCAACAAGGACCTGGCTGAGTCGTTCGGCCTGGACAAGCCGGCCGGTGCCCTGGTGGCCCAGGTGCTGGAAAACGGCCCTGCAGCCAAGGGCGGCCTGCAGGTGGGTGACGTGATCCTGAGCATGAACGGCCAGCCGATCATCATGTCGGCCGACCTGCCGCATCTGGTCGGCAGCCTCAAGGATGGCGAAAAGGCCAAACTGGAGATCATCCGCAATGGCAAGCGCCAGAACCTCGACATCAGCGTTGGCGCACTGCCCGACGAAGATGCCGACATCAGTACCGGCGCCGAAGGCAGCGCCGAGCGTAGCAGCAACCGCCTGGGCGTCTCGGTTGCCGACCTGACCGCCGAACAGAAGAAAGCCCTCGAACTCAAGGGTGGTGTGGTCATCAAGGAAGTTCAGGATGGCCCGGCCGCGATGATCGGCCTGCGTCCGGGTGATGTGATCAGTCACCTGAACAACCAGGCTATCGGTTCGGCCAAGGAATTCACCGAAATCGCCAAGGAACTGCCGAAGAACCGTTCGGTGTCGATGCGTGTGCTGCGTCAGGGTCGTGCCAGCTTCATTACCTTCAAGCTGGCTGAATAAGGTGTAGTTGCCTTCGCAGGCATTGTCCGGCTTGACAAGCCCGGTGCGTGAGCGCCGGGCTTTGTCATTCAGGGGGGCTCAGTTGAAAATGGACATCAACGTGCCGAGGTATCCAGCAACTGCGGTTGAGTTGAAACCGATCACAGTACGCTGCCCGTTGTCCAGGCAAGTCATGGCATCGGGTATGCCGACAAGATCATTGATCGGTCGGAAGGATGTATCAATGGAGCCATCCGCAAGATAGCGACGGTTTTCCAGGCTCCTGCCCAGGCCGAACGCAAACAGCCGATGTTGCTCATCGATTGCCACTGCACACCAATCTGTCAGACCTGAGTCGTCCAGTATCGGTGCACCGCCGTTAAATGTCGGGTCCTTCGCGCCACTGGCATCGAACTGCCAGAGCAATGCTTGTGATGAATTGTCTCCGGTTGTCGCTTTACCGGCGACCAGCAGCTGTCCTTCCGGCCTGGCTAGCAGCGCGTTGAGTTCGGTAGCGAAACCCGCAGCCCGGAAATACACTGTGCCGCCTTCACCGAAGGCTGAATCCAGTTCGCCGTCGTGGCGGTAGCGAGCGAGAAAGCTTTCTGCGGGCTGCCCCTGCTGCGAGCGGGTTCCGCTGACCACGAACCCGTCAGGCAACTGAACGATTCCGGCGACAGCAATTTGCCCTGCGTCCGGTAGAATATCGATGAATTCCTGAAGCCCTTCTGCTGGCTGGCCGGTGTGTTCCCGCAGGTACACCCTGGCCATCGTGGCACGCGCGCCTTGAGCCTTTTGGAGGTTCAGGGAAGCCATGAGGTATGGCCCATCGCTTGTAAGGCGACCGCTACCAATCACCATGCCCATATCCGGCGGCACGCTCAGGAGCTGGTGTTCACCTCCTCGGCCATCGCGGTCGTAACAGGTGAGCCTGGGCTTTGCCAGCAGGTTCGAGGTAGGGGCACTCCATCCCAGCACTGTGAAGCGTTGGTCAGCCAGTACCGTTAGCGCTTCAGTCGATGCATGCTCGTCAAGCACGTAACGGCCAACGATCACGCCGCCCTGTGCAAAGTCGTTGTCAACTGAACCGTTTGCGGTAAATCGGGTCAGGGCAAAATGACGCCCCCCGGAGGAGTCAAAGGCAAGCGCGCTGACAAGCAGGCTGCTCCCTTGTAGCGCCATGCCAGTCAGGTTTCGGCCTATTGAAGCGCCATGGAACGAAGGGAGCTCGGCCCTGCCATTCATTCCAAATGCAGGGTCGTAATCCCCCGGTGTCATGTGTTGTTCGGGCATGCTGGTCACCTTGTTCGAGAGATTGGCAAGGATGGTCGACTCCCGATGCGGTGAGTACTGGCAGAAATGTCAGGTAGCACCTCTGTAAGGCAACCATGTTCACCAACGGCTGGATGGCGTGGCGGCCTGCTGCGGCTTAAGGTACAATTCCCGGCTATTTTTCGGCGGGCGTCCGGCTCGCAGCCTTTTCGAGTGTTGACCCGTGAGTGATTTGAGTCATATCCGCAATTTCTCCATCATCGCCCACATCGACCATGGCAAGTCGACGCTGGCCGACCGTTTCATCCAGATGTGCGGTGGCCTGTCGGCACGCGAGATGGAAGCCCAGGTGCTCGATTCCATGGACCTGGAGCGTGAGCGCGGTATCACCATCAAGGCCCACAGCGTCACGCTCAACTACAAGGCGCAGGACGGCAAGGTCTACCAGCTGAACTTCATCGATACTCCTGGCCACGTCGACTTCACCTACGAAGTCTCGCGTTCGCTGGCGGCCTGTGAGGGCGCGCTGCTGGTGGTGGATGCCGGCCAGGGCGTCGAGGCCCAGTCCGTGGCCAACTGCTATACCGCCATCGAGCAGGGCCTTGAGGTCATGCCGGTACTGAACAAGATGGACCTGCCCCAGGCCGATCCGGATCGCGTCAAGGACGAGATCGAGAAGATCATCGGCATCGACGCCACCGACGCCGTGGCCTGCAGCGCCAAGAGCGGCATGGGCGTGGACGAGGTGCTCGAGCGCCTGGTGCAGACCATTCCCGCGCCGGAAGGCGATATCGAGGCGCCGCTGCAGGCGCTGATCATCGACTCCTGGTTCGACAACTACCTGGGCGTGGTCTCGCTGGTGCGCGTGCGACACGGTCGCGTCAAGAAAGGCGACAAGATCCTGGTCAAGTCCACCGGCAAGGTGCACCTGGTCGACAGCGTGGGCGTGTTTACCCCGAAGCACACCCAGACCGCTGACCTGAAGGCCGGCGAAGTGGGCTTCATCATCGCCAGCATCAAGGACATCCACGGTGCCCCGGTCGGTGACACCCTGACCCTGTCCGCGACCCCTGAGGTCGAAGTGCTGCCAGGCTTCAAGAAGATTCAGCCGCAGGTCTACGCCGGCCTGTTCCCGGTCAGCTCCGACGACTTCGAGGATTTCCGCGATGCGCTGCAGAAGCTGACGCTGAACGACTCGTCGCTGCAATACATGCCGGAAAGCTCCGACGCCCTGGGCTTCGGCTTCCGTTGCGGCTTCCTCGGCATGCTGCACATGGAGATCATCCAGGAGCGCCTGGAGCGCGAATACGACCTGGACCTGATCACCACCGCGCCAAGCGTGATCTATGAGCTGGAACTGAAAACCGGCGAGACCATCACCGTCGACAACCCGTCGAAGCTGCCGGACGTCTCGGCGGTCGCCGATTTCCGCGAGCCGATCGTCACCGCCACCATCCTGGTGCCGCAGGAGCACCTGGGTAACGTCATCACCCTGTGCATCGAGAAGCGTGGCGTGCAGCGCGACATGCAGTTCCTCGGTAGCCAGGTGCAGGTGCGCTACGACCTGCCGATGAACGAAGTGGTGTTGGACTTCTTCGACCGCCTCAAGTCCACCAGCCGCGGCTATGCTTCGCTGGACTATCATTTCGATCGCTACCAGTCGGCCAATCTGGTCAAGCTGGACGTACTGATCAACGGCGACAAGGTCGATGCCTTGGCATTGATCGTGCACCGCGACAACGCGGCCTACAAGGGCCGTGCGTTGACCGAAAAGATGAAGGAACTGATCCCTCGGCAGATGTTCGACGTGGCGATCCAGGCAGCTATCGGCGGCCAGATCATTGCGCGGACAACCGTCAAGGCGCTCAGAAAGAACGTACTGGCCAAGTGCTACGGTGGCGACGTCAGCCGTAAGAAGAAGCTGCTGGAGAAGCAGAAGGCCGGTAAGAAACGCATGAAACAGGTGGGTAACGTGGAAATTCCACAGGAAGCCTTCCTCGCCGTGCTCAGGTTGGATAGCTAGGTCCTATGTCGCTAAATTTCCCGCTGTTGCTAGTCATCGCCGTCTTCGTCTGCGGCCTGCTGGGCTTGATCGACCTGCTGTTCCTGGCCCCGCGCCGGCGTGCGGCAATCGCCAACTACCAGGGCAGCGTCAGCCAGCCCGAGATGGCGGTGGTCGAGCGCCTGGGCAAGGAGCCGTTGCTGGTCGAGTACGGCAAGTCGTTCTTCCCGGTGCTGTTCATCGTGCTGGTGCTGCGTTCGTTCCTGGTCGAGCCGTTCCAGATCCCTTCGGGGTCGATGAAACCGACCCTGGAAGTGGGCGACTTCATCCTGGTGAACAAGTTCTCGTACGGCATTCGCCTGCCGGTGATCGACAAGAAGGTCATCGAGGTGGGTGACCCGCAACGCGGTGATGTGATGGTGTTCCGCTACCCTAGCGACCCGAACGTCAACTACATCAAGCGTGTGGTCGGCCTGCCGGGCGACCAGGTGCGCTACACCAGCGACAAGCGGTTGTTCGTCAACGGCCAGCCGATTGCCGAACAACTGGTGGGCACCGAGCCGGGCACTTTGGGCAGCGCCGAGCTGTACAAGGAAAAGCTCGGCGAGGCCGAACACCTGATTCGCAAGGAAATGAGCCGTTATCGCATGCCGCCGGACCAGCAATGGACCGTGCCGGCAGGCCATTACTTCATGATGGGCGACAACCGCGACAACTCCAACGACAGCCGTTACTGGGATGACCCGAACATCCCGAAGGAACTGCACGGCATGGTTCCCGACCGGAACATCGTCGGCAAGGCCTTCGCGGTGTGGATGAGCTGGCCAGAGCCCAAGCTCAGCCACCTGCCCAACCTGTCGCGGGTCGGTCTGATCCATTGATACCCATCGGCGCTGGCCTGCAGGCAGCGCCGAATGCATTTCTGACATAGGCTGTGTTCTCAGGGATCGGGAGATTCGTCGCACATCGCGGCGGGCCACAGCCAAACAGTCTTTCAGGATGTTGATTTGAACAACGCGTTGAACAACGAACGGGTGGCTGCATGAGTGCTCCCCTTGCCCGTCTGGAGCGAAAGCTCGGTTATACCTTCAAGAACCAGGACCAGATGCTCCTGGCACTGACCCATCGCAGCTACGCCGGGCGCAACAATGAGCGCCTGGAGTTTCTCGGTGACGCCATTCTCAACTTCGTCGCCGGCGAAGCGCTGTTCGAGCGCTTCCCGCAGGCCCGCGAAGGCCAGCTGTCGCGCCTGCGCGCGCGGCTGGTCAAGGGTGAGACCCTGGCCCGCCTGGCCCGTGGTTTCGACCTGGGCGATCACCTGCGCCTGGGCTCGGGTGAGCTCAAGAGCGGTGGTTTCCGCCGCGAGTCGATCCTGGCCGACGCCCTGGAGGCGCTGATTGGCGCCATCTACCTGGACGCCGACATGGAAACGGCCCGGGAGCGCGTGCTGGCCTGGCTGGCCGATGAATTCGAAGGCCTGACCCTGGTCGATACCAACAAGGACCCGAAAACCCGCCTGCAGGAGTTCCTGCAGTCGCGCAGCTGTGAGCTGCCGCGTTACGAAGTGGTGGATATCCAGGGCGAACCGCATTGCCGGACCTTCTTCGTCGAATGCGAAGTGGTGCTGCTGAACAACAAGAGCCGTGGCCAGGGCGTTAGCCGGCGTATCGCCGAGCAAGTCGCCGCCGCGTCTGCACTGATCGCCCTGGGCGTGGAGAATGGCAATGACTGATAGCAACCCGACCCGCTGCGGCTATGTGGCCATTGTCGGCCGCCCGAACGTGGGCAAGTCGACCCTGCTCAACCACATCCTCGGCCAGAAGCTGGCGATCACCTCGCGCAAGCCGCAGACCACCCGTCACAACATGCTCGGCATCAAGACCGAGGGTGACGTGCAGGCGATCTACGTCGATACCCCCGGTATGCACAAGGCCAATGACAAGGCCTTGAACCGCTACATGAACCGCAATGCCTCGGCGGCCCTGAAGGACGTCGACGTGGTGATCTTCGTGGTCGACCGCACCAAATGGACCGACGAGGACCAACTGGTGCTGGAGCGCGTGCAGTACGTGACGGGCCCACTGATCATCGCGGTCAACAAGACCGACCGCATGGAAGAGAAGGCCGAACTGATCCCGCACCTGCAATGGCTCCAGGAGCAGTTGCCGAACGCCGAAGTGATGCCTATCTCCGCGCAGCAGGGGCACAACCTGCAGGCGCTGGAAGCACAGATCGCCAAGCACCTGCCCGAGAACGAACACTTCTTCCCCGAAGATCAGATCACCGACCGCAGCAGCCGCTTCCTGGCCGCCGAACTGGTGCGCGAAAAGATCATGCGCCAGCTGGGTGCGGAATTGCCGTACCAGATCACCGTGGAAATTGAAGAATTCAAGCAGCAGGGCCACGTGCTGCACATCCACGCGCTGATCCTGGTCGAGCGCGATGGCCAGAAGAAGATCATCATTGGCGACAAGGGCGAGCGCATCAAGCGCATCGGCTCCGAGGCGCGCAAGGACATGGAGGTGCTGTTCGACTCCAAGGTCATGCTCAACCTGTGGGTCAAGGTGAAAGGCGGCTGGTCCGATGACGAGCGCGCCCTGCGCTCGCTGGGCTACGGCGACCTGTAAATTCGCCTGACGGCTCAGGTTACTCTGTGGGAGCGGGTTTACCCGCGAATGCGTCAGTGGGTTCACCATCGCATTCGCGGGTAAACCCGCTCCCACAGTTGTCTGGGGCATTTAGAGAACGTTTATGGAACAACCTGTCGGCCAGCCAGCCTACGTGCTGCACAGCCGTGCCTACAAGGAAACCAGCGCGCTGGTGGACTTCTTCACCCCGCAGGGCCGCATGCGTGCCGTGCTGCGCCGTGCGCGTGGCAAGGGTGGCAGCCTGGTGCGGCCGTTCGTGCCGCTGGAACTGGAGCTGCGCGGGCGTGGCGAGCTGAAGAATGTCGGGCGCATGGACAGCGCTGGCATCGCCGCCTGGCTGCATGGCGATGCCCTGTTCAGCGGGTTGTACCTCAACGAACTGCTCATGCGCCTGCTGCCCGCCGAAGCGCCTTTCCCGGCGCTGTTCGAGCACTACACCCTGACCTTGCAGGCCTTGGCCGCCGGTCGCCCGCTGGAGCCGCTGCTGCGCTCCTTTGAATGGCGGCTGCTGGACGAACTCGGTTATGCGTTTTCGTTGCACCACGACGTCAATGACCAGCCGATCGCGGGTGAAGGCCTGTACCGCTTGCGTGTGGATGCCGGCCTGGAGCGGGTCGAGCTGGTGCAACCCGGGCTGTTCCGCGGCACCGAACTGCTGGCCCTGGCCGAAGCCGACTGGGATGCCCCAGGTGCCTTGCTCGCCGCCAAGCGCCTGATGCGCCAGGCACTGGCGGTTCACCTGGGGGCAAAACCACTGGTCAGCCGCGAACTGTTTCGCAAGCGCTGATCACGACGTATGCTGTGGGGCTCAATCTTCAGGAGAGCCTTTCGTGACTCACAGCAACCGCATGCTTCTCGGCGTAAACATCGACCACGTGGCGACCCTGCGCCAGGCCCGGGGCACGCGTTACCCCGATCCGGTCAAGGCTGCCCTGGATGCCGAGGAAGCGGGCGCCGATGGCATCACCGTGCATCTGCGTGAAGACCGCCGGCACATCCAGGAGCGTGATGTGGTGCTGCTGAAGGACGTGCTGCAGACGCGCATGAACTTCGAGATGGGCGTCACCGAAGAGATGATGGTCTTTGCCGAGAAGATCCGCCCGGCGCACATTTGCCTGGTACCCGAAACCCGTCAGGAACTGACCACCGAAGGCGGCCTTGACGTGGCGGGCCAGGAGGCACGAATCAAGGCTGCGGTTGAGCGGCTGTCGCGTACCGGTGCCGAAGTGTCGCTGTTCATCGATGCCGACGAGCGGCAGATCGAGGCGTCGCGTCGCGTTGGTGCGCCTGCCATCGAACTGCACACCGGGCGTTACGCCGATGCCGAAACCCCGACCGAAGTGGCCGAGGAACTCAAGCGTATCGTCGATGGCGTGGCGTTTGGCGTGGGGCAGGGGTTGATCGTCAATGCTGGCCACGGGCTGCACTACCACAACGTGGAGGCGGTGGCGGCGATCAAGGGCATCAATGAGCTGAACATCGGTCATGCGCTGGTGGCGCATGCGCTGTTCGTTGGCTTCAAGGCCGCTGTGGCCGAGATGAAGGCGCTGATCGTGGCGGCTTCGCGCTAATCGTTGGTCGCCTGTACCGGCCTATTCGCGGGTAAACCCGCTTGTATGGTTAGACTTGAAGGGGTGGTGGGACTAAATG
>NZ_JALLKV010000061.1:0-31430 GCF_023093815.1 Pseudomonas sp. PNPG3 | reverse complement strand
ACCACAGTGAGCCGCTGGGCCGGGTTTCGACCCAGGCGTGGGTGTTCAACCCGTCCCCCGGTCCCGACATCATCCCCCGGCTGCACGACGCCAAGCTCAATGGCATGGCCCAGCTCGGGATCAACATCAACGGTGTCGAGGAAATCGACGGTGTGTTGTATGCCCAGTCGTGGTGGTGTCGGGCGGTGGGCAGTTATGGCGACTGAGCTTCCGCAGGCCTGGCTGGACGAGCTGAACGACCAGGTTGCCCTGGTGGCTGATCCTGATGGGCGCGCAGCAGTACTCAGCGAGATGGCCTATGCCGGGCACCGCCGAAAGGAGGTCGATGACGGTGATCTGGTCGACATGCTCGAGCTTGCCGAGGCAGCCAGGCTGTGGGCGCTGGATGAGTCTGAGAGGGATTTGGAGTAGTTCGGCAGAACGCCGGAGGAGGGTGGTCTGGGCTGTCTAATACCGCTCAAAAGCATCTCGGTTTTACTGGGCGAAAGTCGCTGAAACAGGCCGAACCGTATTAGACAGGAGAGGTGCACAGGCCGCTTGTGACGCGGCCTGAGGCTCGAATCTCACGCTACTGCTGCATTACTGGGGCGAGGATTGCGGAAAGAAAATTCGCTCAACCTCAGCGAGAAAGGCTTTGTAAAATTCTAGACCCAATGTGGCCAGCTTAGTCGGGTGCATATCGGTTAATGGTTGACCGAGGTGTGAGGTTGGAGGCTCATACCATTGACCGTTGTTTTTCACTCGAAGAGCTACTGGTAGCGGCGGTACCTCCGTGACGACTAATGGGTCGCCGCGGTATTCAACAATCTGCCCTGAGGGGCCGATCACCAGCTTTTCGATAAATCCTCCCCTACGATCAATGAAATTCATTCCTGTGTACCCCGGATTCATCTTCGCTAAATCCTGAATTGAATGGTTGTCTACGTCTCGGGCTGCCTTGAGATAGCTGAGGAGCATGTCCTTTCTGCGAAGCTTGACGTACTTACCCTGCCAAGGCTGAAACTTCTCCTGAAAAGGGACGCATGCGCGCTCTGCTTTTATCCAGGCCTTTTCTATATGCCCCAAAAACTCCCGCCACTCATGCTCGTAAATGTCAAACGACTTCGCCCCGATCATTGACTCCAACGCTCGCCCAGCCGCGGCGATGTTCGCTTTGGAGTGCTTCAATGGATCTGTCATATAGTAAGCTTCCTGCAAGGTAAGAGTGCTGCGGATTGTAGCGGTCACCTGAGCTTTTTTTCATCAAGAATCGATTCGAAACCGGAGCAGCAACCCTTGCAGTATGGGGTCTGTAGCCGTGTCGTTTCGTCTTAGTTTTGGAATCGATTTCGCGGTACAGCCCGCATTGAATAGGCTTTAGCCCACGGTCTTGAAAACCGCTGAGCAGGCGCGAAAATCAGTTCCGCAACTGCTGACATGCCCCTTGATTTTAAAGGGCTGCAGCGTTGCTAAAAAAGCTTCTATGCGGAATTGATTTTCTCGTAAGCTACTGAAATCCAAGGAAATGCGGCTCGGATTGCAAATCCGTCTACGCCGGTTCGATTCCGACCTCGGCCTCCACCATTCGAAAGCCCCGCAGATTAACGTCTGCGGGGTTTTTCTTTATGGGTTTGAAAAGGCCAAGAGTTCCGAAACTTTTAGGGTGGAGTTCCGAAACTTCAACCTTTCGAAGGCTTCGCGATGGCGCCGACGCGACGATAGACCCGCTCGGTAATTCCCTCTTTCGAGTGGCCCAGCAGCAAGCTTGCATCAGTCAGATCGTTGATTTCGGATGCGGCTTTGGGTCGGATGTCCCTGAACTGGAACTGAGCAATTCGGTTTGCAAGTTCGGGCTGCTTATTGCTTATTGCCTTCACCCGCGCTGTCTCCCTGGCGTCCTGCCAGCGGTTACGTAACATCTCCCACGACAATCGCTTGCCGTTGCTGTTCAGGATGAAGAACGGCGAAAGGTGCTCACTATTTCGGCGCATGATGCGCTCCAGCAGAGTACCCAGGCTGTTGTTCACGCCATTCGTCTGCAGCATGATCCGAAGACGCTTCCCTGTCTTGCCCTGGCTCACCAGCAGATAAATCCCCTCAATATCGTCCCTTCGCATTGAAAGCACATCTGCTGGCCGCTGGCCTGTGAGATATGCCAAGTCCATAGCGTCTTTCAATTCTTCCGACGCTTCCTCATACACGGCCTTCCACACAGCTTCGTTGGCGTAATAGTCGCGAGGTTTCTCTTTGTTCTTGCGTACACCCAGGCAAGGGTTATCCCTGGTGGTGAGCCCCCATTCCCTTGCCGTGTTGAAAACATGGGAGAGCAGGGCGATTTCCCTGTTTGCCCTGGTCTTTGCCGACCGCGAATCGCGGTACTGGGCAATCATGGCCGGCGTGATCGCATCGATGGGCGCTGAGTCGAATACGGCGCGCAACTGCTTGAGCTCGTAGATGTTGTCCTTCTGGGTCCTGGCGGCCTTGCCCGGGATGATCTTGCGCTCGTACTCGTCGAAGATTCCCTTCATCGTCTTCAGCTCGGCGGGAGTGGCCTTGGCTTCAAAGTCGGCCCACTTCAGCTTGGCCTGCACCAGGTCGGTACCGAGTGGGATTTCCTTGCCGGTTTGGTCGCGATAGTAGTAGCCGACCCATGTGTTGCCATTTTTCCTGGTGCGCTTTCGCCGGTACATGCCCGGCGGCAGGTCGCGGTTCTCGGTACTTCTGGGTCGCATGTCACTTTACTCGGGAGAAATCAGGGGTCCAGGCCGGTGCTGGGGGCGGGGCTGCAGCGACAGGCACGGTGTCGATCACCACGCCGCTCAGCTTCTGTCGGGCGTACTGGCGGCCAACCAGTGGCCGGCCGCCGCGGCTCTCGACAAAGTGCCAGCCTTTTTCTGTGAGCCAACGGCGCTGCCACGCCCGGGGTTTGTAGCCGGTGATCGCCACCAGCTCTTCGTCCGAAAGGATCTCGGTTTCCATGGGATGGTCTCCACGCCGCCGGTGGCGGCAGGTTGGTGGTCAGGCCTTGGCCGGGAACCACTCGTTGTCATATTCGAACTGGCTGACCAGCTCGACAGAGATGTGGGGGATCTCGCGTTCAAAGCGCAGCGTGCCGTAGTGACGCTCGGCGAAAGCCTTTGCCTCCTCGACAAAGCTCTCCTTGAATATCCGCACCAGATGGTCGGCCGCCTTCTCAAAGTCCTCCTCGCGGTAGTTCTCCTCGACCAGGGCGCCGCGGCAGATGCGCCACACGCAGCGTTTCGGCTGGGCTTCAGCTGCCTGGATCTTCAGGGCCATCTGGTCGCGGGCGTACCGCAACTGGTCAAGGGTAAGGGTTTCCACCCACTGGTCAGTTCCGATCCGCATGGTGTGGCCGTGCTCGCACTTTATTTCGGGCATGGGGTGATCCTCGCCCGCGCATGTCGGCGGGCTTGAGTAGTGGGTGGGTGATTAGGGTTCGGTGATTGGCGCGGGGATGGCTTGGGCCTTCCACTCTGGATCGATCTTCCAGGCGATGCAGGGCGGCTCGGTTTTGCTCTTGTAGCCGGCTAGCCAGTAGAAGCCGCTGTGTTTGGATGTCCCGCAAATGCTGCAGGTGTGCCAGCTACCCATGCCGCGCGCCGAGAATGGCTGGTACCGGTGGTTGTTCACCGTGGGCCTCGGTAGATCAGGTAGGCCATGTACATCAGGGGCAGGATCATGGCTGCACCTCCTTCGGCGCGTCCCAGGCAGCCATCTTGCTGTCCACATCCTTCTCGCAGAGCCAGTGATGTTCGCGTAACCACAGGTACCGGTCGGCGTTCTTGCGCAGCGCCTCGTTCTCAGCCAGCAGCGATTCGACGCCTGTAGCCAGGGCTCGTGCTGTACGTCGATGACGTTCTCTTGGGGCTGTGGTGCTGCGCTGGCGCCGGTGGCCAGCAGCAGGAGGCAGAGGGCGAGGCGGGTCATGCCGCCACCTTGTGGCGGATCCACACGCAAACAGGGCCGTCTTCGGTGTCGTGGATCGAGAAGGTGAACCAGCCATCACCGACCGGCTTGCTTGGCTGCCAGGGCGTGCAGTCATAGTCGCCGCCGGCGTCGAGCCATTCCGCATTCAGTTCTTCCGGGCCGTCGTTTTCCATCTCGATCACGCAGTACTCCAGGCCTTGGTCACCGAACCAGCTGAACGGAAGTGCGCATTCGTCGCCGTCGTCTGGCCAAGCCGGGTGGGTCCAGAAGCCGTATTCATCGCGCTCCACCTGTAGCGGCTGGATCAGTTGCTTTTCTTCAGGCATGACATACTCCTGCCGATTTATCGGAATTATTTGAAAGTGATGGGATTTAACTGGGGAACCGGCAGTCCACCGTATGAGCCGTTGAAGCTGATAGCTCTGTCATCCATCCGTGAGGTGAGCTATATGCCCAACGCAAAGGAAAGCCATTACCAGGCTTATCTGCTTCTCAGAGAGCTCGATGCTCAAATTGCTGCCACGATGAACCAGATCGCCTATGGGCGAATGAATGGGATCGAATGGGAAAAGACCTGCAAAGCCCACCGAATCGCCTTCGATGAGTGGATCAAATTCGCCGATATACGGGCCGCTGAAGGAAAAGATTCAGTTTCAGAAAGCCATAACGACGACTGACTGGCCGATGGCTATCGACAATTCTCCTCGCCGCGATATCGCGGCAGTGAATAGAGGGGAGAGGGGTTGCAGCGGAGTGGAGTACAAATGTGCTCCTGTCATCGCTTACGGTACGTCTGGGTCAATGCGCTGTTGACCACATGCCCGCGCCGCAGCACAAGATTGGCCAGTGCTGCACGATCCTTCAGGCTATGGCTGGCCTGACCAAGCAGGCCGAAGTAGCTGTTGGCCGTCTCGAGCAGGTTCTCTGCTGGCACTGCAGCCGTTCGCTTCATGGCCTGCGCCACTGACTTCTTGCGAGTGGTGCGCCGCCATGGATTGATCACATGGCCGACGAAGTCCACGCCACGGTCAATTGGCTGCAGGATGGTCTTCGAGGGGTTTAACCTGACGCCCAGGCTGGGCAGGAAGTCCTCGATCTGTCGGAGCCAGTCATTCAGCTGCTGCGGCGACTCATGCAGCAGCACGAAGTCGTCGACATAGCGAATGTAGTGCTTGGCCTTGAGCATGCACGCAAGAAACTGGAAGAGGTCACCAGCCGCGCTACTGCTGCTGAGTCTGCTGCTGGCGGGCTGTACGATGAGATCGCCCGACTGCGCGCCGGCCGCCGAGCCACCTGCGATACCATCGCTGCCCAGCAGCGCCAGGCAGGAACCTCTGCCGTCGTGGTGCTCGGGGGATTGCTTGAAGAGTCTGACCGAATGGCGGGCAGCTGCGCAGCAGCGCTTGAGAGAAGCCGAATAGCCGGCCTGGCTTGTGAGGCGGTGATCGACGGTTTTGGAAAGTTCTCTCCATAGCAAGGAAGCAGGGAGGCAGAAAAGCGCCCTAGCCACCTATTGGAACCCAGAAATTACAGCGGATTGGACCCATGAGCCGAGCCGCGTACGCAATAAAATGCGTCTGTGTTTACGAAAGCGCTTATGGAGTATGTATGACTCGTATGAATTGGTTTGAAAAGTCTCCCGGTGCAGCAAAAGCGCTGACCGGTTTACACCACTATGTAACCACCGGAACGAATCTACCTCCGGAGTTGATACATCTGGTCTTCCTTCGGGTATCACAGATCAATGGTTGCGCGTTCTGCATCGATCTTCACTCTCGTGACTTGATCAAAGGCCGCATGCCAGTTGACAAGGTGCTGCTAGTCGCGGTTTGGCATGAGGCGGAACACTTATTCTCTGATCTAGAGCGCGCTGCATTGAAGTGGGCAGAAGAGGTGACCAATGTGGGAGAAACCCATGTTTCGGACGAGGCCTACGCTGCCGCCTCCGCGGTCTTCAACGAGCGAGACTTGGTGGATTTGACTGCCACGATTGCTGCAATGAACGCTTTCAACAGGATGGGGGTTACGTTCAGACTCAAGCCTGCCGCGAAGGGGTAGCTGTCAACCGCCTAACCCTGCGAAGGAAGTCGCCAAGGTGGAGCTCGGTTTTCCGCCTTATCGGGGTGTGAAGTCAGGGTCAATTGTAGCCGCATCGCCTCGATCCACTGAATAGCGGGCACTGGGGCGAAGCAGTGCTGCGGCCACGGACGATCAAATGCTGCGTGTTACGCCGCCATCGACCCTGATGTTCTGCCCAGTGATGTAGGCCGCGCCTTCGCTAGCAAGGAACGCAATGGTCGCAGCGATTTCTTCGCTGGTGCCGTAGCGCTTGAGCGGCACGCTGTCGCGGCGTTGCTCGGTGCTCGGCAAGCTGTCGATCCAGCCAGGGAGGACGTTGTTGATGCGCACGTTATCGCCGGCGAAATTGTCGGCGAAGATCTTGGTGAACGCGGCAAGGCCCGAGCGGAATACCGCAGAAGTCGGAAACAGTTCGCTGGGTTCGAACGCCCAGGCAGTGGAGATGTTGATGATCACTCCGCTCTTCTGACGCTGCATGTAAGGCGTCACCAGCCGAGTCGGGCGAATGACATTGAGCAGGTAAGTATCCATGCCCTTGTGCCAATCCTCGTCGCTGATTTCCAGGATTGGCGCGCGTGGACCATGGCCGGCGCTATTGACCAGCACATCGATACGGCCCCACTTCTCCACGACAGCGTCGACCAGGCGTTGCAGGTCTTCAACCGACTGGTTGCTACCGGTTACACCAATACCGCCGAGTTCGGCAGCCAACGCCTCGCCCTTGCCCGAAGAGGAGAGAATCCCAACCTTGAAGCCTTCGGCGGCCAGGCGTCGTGCTGCCGCAGCGCCCATGCCGCTGCCACCTGCCGTGATAATCGCAACTTTTTCTACTGGCATGCTGCCTCCAATCTCTCAATGCTGATTTTTCAGGTGCATTCACCTTAGCAGCAGCCCCATTGGTGAGGGAGACAGCTAAACTTCACTATTACGATAGATTAACTATCGGCAGCTTGTTGCTTGAGCCAGCGTTGGACCACGCTCAACGAGTCCGGCTGTTTCATCTTGCGTGGCCAGACCAGATAAAACGACTTGTCGATCCTGAGTTGCTGGGGAAAAACCTGCATCAGCCGGCCTGCGGCAATGTCATCACCGACGAACGCAGGGCTGGCCAGGGCAATGCCCTGGCCGCTGATTGCCGCTTCAATGGCTAATGAGGTCTGATTGAAACGCAGGTTTCTGGCCGTGGGCTGCATGTGTTGTGGGAACAGCTCTGCAAGGAACTGAGGCCAGAAATTATGGGCGTCGTGCAACATGACGAAATCCTGCAATTGCGCAAAGCTTGCAGGTATTTCGCTGCCTTCGAACAGCTTTGGGCTGGCCACCGCAACGATTAGCTGCTCCATCAGCAGTTCGCTATTCAAGCCCGCTCCGAACTCGGGCTTGCCATAACGGACAGCGATATCAACACCATCGGTGCTGAAGTGCGACAGCCGATCGGTTGCCAGCACACGCAAATCGATGTCTGGATGACTCTGCGCAAAATTGCCGAGCCTGGGAATCAGCCATTTTGAGGCGAAGGTAGGTGTAACGCTGACTGTCAGGTGAGAAGTCTGTGGCCGAAGCAGGCGTGTTGCCTCGTCGATCATGGCCAGCGCACTTCGAATGCTCCCGCTATAGCCCAGGCCTGCATCAGTCAACGCCAAACCGCGGGGTAGGCGTTCAAACAAACGCAGATCCAGGCTCGCTTCCAGCCCGCGTATCTGCTGGGCAACTGCCGCCTGGGTCACACCCAGTTCCTCGGCAGCCACACGGAAGTTCAAGCGGCGAGCCACCACTTCAAAAACACGCAACGCGTTCAGCGAGGGCAAATCAGGGAAACCGTCTGGCATGGCAATGAAAATTCTATCGAGTTGTGCAGTTTTTCTGTTTCTCTGATGCCTTCACAAGGTTGATAACCTGATCGGGCTCGAAAGATTCACTGTGCCGAGGCTACTCCCCGAAAATAGCTAAAGAAACCCATGCCAATCGAAAGCATCGCTTGGCTAGCTTGCTGAAACGTTTCTTCGTGTCTATAAAGGGGAACAACTCCAAGAAAGGCAACCTGTTATGCCCCTCCTCAAATTCTTCGTTGCACTTGGCGCCCTGACTGCGGCTTCCAACACCATGGCCTGGGATTACGTTCTGCTCGACACCGACAAAGCCGCCCAGAACTGGCAGATCACCAGCCAGCAACTTGGTGTAAAAACCGAAAAGCCCTTCAGCGTTACCTTGCGCACCTTGCACGGCGGTCGGCAAGAGGGTGTCAGCATCGTCGACATCGATAACGGTACGATGAAACTTTCGGTCGTGCCGACCCGTGGAATGAACGTCTTGCAGGCGTCGGTCGGCAATGTGCGCATGGGCTGGGATTCGCCGGTCAAGGAAGTGGTCAACCCGTCCTTCATCGACCTCAACGGGCGCAATGGCCTGGGCTGGCTGGAAGGTTTCAATGAACTGGTCACCCGCTGCGGTTACGAATGGGTCGGCCACCCTGGCGTCGACAACGGCGAACTGCTGACCCTGCACGGTCGGGCTGCCAACACTCCTGCGAACCAAGTCACCCTGCACATTGATGAGAAGCCCCCTTACGCCATTACCTTGCGTGGTGTACTGAAAGAGCAGGCATTCAAGAAAGTCGACTTCTCCGTCGTGACCGAACTGGTCACCGAACCCGGCAGCGTGAAGTTCGCCCTCAACGACACCTTGACCAACAACGGTGACTATCCGAAGGAATACCAGGCGCTTTATCACAGTAACTTCAGCACCCCGTTTCTGGAGCAGGGCGCTCGTTTTGCCGCGCCAGTGAAGCAAGTGTCGCCATTCAACGACAAGGCAAGGGCAGATCTGCCCGACTGGCAAACCTACCGAGCGCCGACCAAGGACTATGACGAAACGGTTTACAACGTGGTGCCGTATGCCGATGACCAGGGCAATACATTGACCGTGTTGCATGACAAGGCTGGCAATCTGGGCGTTTCGGTCGGCTTCAATACTCGGACATTGCCTGTATTTTCCCTGTGGAAAAATACCGATACACAAGGCCAGGGTTATGTGACCGGGCTCGAGCCGGGGACGAGTTTTTCCTACAACCGCCGTTACCAGCGGCCACTGAACCTAGTGCCGACAATCGGGCCGAAGGAACACAGGCAGTTCCACATCAGCTACAGCTTGTTGGCGGACAAGGTGGCAGTGGACAAGGCCTTGAAACAGGTTGGCGAGATACAAGGTGGGCGCGAAACCGAGGTGCGGCAGACGCCATTGGTTGATCTGACCAAGGGGTAACGCCGACCAGGGCATGTCGGCCCTGTCGACTAGTCAGATCTATCAAGTTGTTGGGTTCATACCTATGCTGAAAGGCTGCTTTCGACCCACGGCGGACACTGATCCAAAGCTCTGTAGTCAGTACCGGCCTCATCGCCGGCAAGCCGGCTCCCACAGGAATATCACCAACTTTCAGGCATGCGCTGTACCTGTGGGAGCCGCGCTTGCCGGCGATGGGCCGCGAAGCGGCCTTGGTTACAGATTTCCGCTATGGGTCGATAGCTGTCTGTCGCCTACGGCCCTAGGATCCATCGCCCGCCGCTCCGCCCATTCAAACGCTAGCCTTCAGGCGGGGATATCCCACAAACGAATTCATCCGATCCCAGGCGGTGCGAGCCGAACTCCACAACATAGCCTGCCCCGCGGCGCACCGCCTCGGCCCTGGCGGTCCTCTGGTCGGCAAACACATCGACGAAATGCCAGGGATGCCGGTCTCTCAGTACGCCCCATCCAAGTACCCAGCCGTCGTTGTCCGGGTCGGGTGGCAGGTTTTTCGCCAAGCTGCGGATGCCCATACGTTCACTCCGATGTGCTAGCCAGTCTTCTGCTTGCGAACCGACTACAAACCACGACTTGGATAAAATCGTGTATCAAGCATAGCGCTTACCTGAAACCAGGACCTAAGGCGCGTCCATTTCAGGGTAGTGTGCGCTGCACCAATAGCCAGCGCACATGGGTCATCACCCCTCGAACTGAATCACCATCCGCCCTTTGATCTTGCCCTCCAGCATCTCATCGAAGATCTGGTTGATATCCTCGATCGGTCGCAGAGTCACCTTCGGCACCACTTTCCCTTCCGCCGCAAACTGGAAAGCTTCCTGCAGGTCCTGGCGGGTACCGACCAGCGAGCCGATCACTTCGATACCGTCCAGCACCAGGCGAGGGATGTTCAGGTTCATGGCTTCCGACGGCAGGCCGACCGCAACCAGGCGGCCACCCGCACGCAGGGCGTCAACGGCCGAGTTGAAGGCAGCCTTGGCAACGGCGGTAACCACGGCGGCATGGGCGCCACCGGTCTTGGCCTGGATGACCTTGGCGGCATCCTCGGTGCGTGAGTTTATGACCAGGTCAGCGCCCATCTCGCTGGCGAAGCGCAGTTGCTCTTCGTTGACGTCGATGGCGATCACTTTGGCGTTGAAGACGTTCTTGGCATATTGCAGGGCAAGGTTGCCCAGGCCGCCGAGGCCGTAGATGGCGATCCATTGGCCGGGGCGGATGTTGGAGATCTTCACCGCCTTGTAGGTGGTGACGCCGGCGCAGGTAATACTGCTGGCGGCAGCGGAGTCGAGCCCGTCGGGCACTTTGACCGAGTAGTCGGCCTTGACGATGCAGGCTTCGGCCATGCCGCCGTCCACGGTGTAGCCGGAGTTCTTCACTTCGCGGCACAGGGTTTCGTTGCCGCTGTTGCAATACTCGCAATGCCCGCAGCCCTGGTAGAACCAGGCCACGCTGGCGCGGTCGCCCGGTTTGAGCGAGGTGACGCCTGGCCCTACTGCCTGGACCACGCCGATGCCTTCGTGACCTAGCACCACACCGGTCTTGTCACCGAAGTCGCCATTTTTCACATGCAGGTCGGTGTGGCACACACCGCAGCATTGCATCTTCAGCAGCGCTTCACCGTGCTCGAGGGGGCGCAGGGTTTTCTCCACCACTTCCACGCGACGGCCTGGTGCAACAACAGCAGCTTTCATACGAGCCTCCGTATCCTGTTCCGAATGGGCTTGCTTATCGCCGGCTAAGCATAGCCCTGGGCCGATACGGTAAAACTGCCTCAGGTCATGGTCAGAGGCACTGTGCATGCCACAAAAAGAAAAGCCCGCGGCAACGATGCGGCGGGCTGTAGGAACATAGGGAGCAGGTTCAGTGTGCCCAGCGGGATGTCAGCATTTTGTGAAGCTCAGGTGATGGACTTGTCATGCATGGCTCAGCTCGAGGGTGGCCAGCATGGGCCGGGTTCCATGTGATTTCACTGCACTGGACGGAGGGGGAGTGGCAGCAATAAAAAAGCCCGCCGGGTATGGCGGGCAAGCAACGTTTGAAGGGAGAGCCTGCAGCTTGGGTCTGGCCGGTTAACCCAGCATTAAGCGGTAATGCATTGACCTGTGCAGCCGATCCGCCTATACAGGCCTGCCACCAGCCCAGGAGTCAGCATGCGCGACGAAGATGACCTGCACGAACCCGAACATGATCACCTGCTTGATCACGAATTCCTCTACGACGACACTGAAGCAGAAGCCGATGCCCGAGGCGTCGAGGATGACATCGAGGAGGACGAAGAAACGCTGGATGACCTTGATGAAGAAGAGCGTGATCACCCAGCCTGGTTCGACGACCGCGAAGACGACTGACTCAGCGCCCGTCCACCGAAAAACGCCCGGGGCCGCTTACCGCCAGTAACAACATGCCGCCCATGATGCTGAGGTTTTTCAGGAACTGGGTCATGTTGGCGCTGCGCTCAGGGTCGACCATGTTCCAGAACGGGTGGCCCAGCAGCGCCGTGCCCAGCACGAACAACGCAAACAGGAAGGCCAGAGGCCGGGTGTAGAAACCGAGGATCAGCAGTATGCCGACGGCGAATTCCATGAGCACGGCTACTGCCGCTGCCAACATGGGGGCAGGAGCGCCCAGTGAAGTCATGTAGCCGACCGTGCCTTCGAACCCGGTCAGCTTGCCCCAGCCAGACAAGACGAACAGGATCATCAGCAGCACACGGGCAATCAGGATAATGATGTCGCGTTGACCATCGAACAGGGAGTAGCGCATGGCGGCGTTCCAGTGGACGGGTTCAAGCTCCACTCTAGCAGCTGCGCAACACCTTGCAGGCGGGCAGCAAAAAGGCGCCGCGAGGGCGCCTTTTGCGAAGAAATTTGGTGCGAGTGGCGGGACTCGAACCCGCAAGGCTCACGCCGACAGATTTTAAGTCATTCTTCCCTCAATCCGCTGGCAAGAGCTTATGAAAGCTTACGAGAGCTGAGCTCCGTGTTTTTGAGCTTAAAAGCTTTGAGAATCAAGGCTTTGGGGTGACTATCGCACCGCTGAGCAGAGATGGCTTGAGAGGGGAGAAGCTGGGGGGAGCTGACGGTGCGGCTACCAAATCAGCTACCAAGCGCTACCAAGAAGCTACCAAGAAGCTACCAAGCGGCTGCCGAGAGCTACCAAGCACCTGGACGGCCAGGCTGATCAGTTTTTAGGCAAATTCCGGGCGTGCGAAGGCCCAAGGCGTTTAGCCGCGACAGACAGGTAAGGGGTTTGAAGCTGATCGCCAGGGATGACGAGGGGAGGGTGTTGCTTGGTGCCCCGGGCCGGACTCGAACCGGCACACCTTTCGGCGGCGCATTTTAAGTGCGATGTGTCTACCAATTTCACCACCGGGGCAGGTGTGAAGCAGGCGATTAGACACGAAAATCATGAAGAAATCAACGGTTTAGGAACCGGGTAGGAGTGTGCCTGTGGCTGTGAAAATCAATTTTACCAAGGACGCTATTAGGGATTTGACGTGCCCTGATGGTAAGTCTGAGATTTACGTATATGACACGCATACCAAAGGCCTGGCTGTCCGCGTTACCAAGGCTGGTGGCAAAACCTTTTATGTGATCCGCAAAGTTAATGGCAAGGATCAGCGCCGCAAAATTGATGTATTTGACTACAAGACTACTAAGCTTCCAGTAATCAGAGAGTCAGCGGAAAAGACTTATGCAAACCTTGACGTAATTCTCGTTGCCGAGGAAAGGAAAAGTTTGCGGGATAGCATTACCGTTGATGATGCGTTTGAGATGATGATTGCCGGAAAAAGTGAACTGGCGGAAAGCACAGTGGGCGATTATCGTACAACTTACGATAATTACGTTAGGCCGCTACTGGGGATGCGACCTCTTGGCACGATTTCGAACAAGGACGTACTTGAGCTGCACGCCAAAACAAGTCAGCCCGTCATGCGCGCAAATGGTGTAATGAGTGAGCCCCGGCATAGGTCTGCCAACAAGGCCGTAACTTTGCTCGGTTCAATTTTTTCTTTTTCAATCGTGGTTATCCTTGATGATGCAAACCAGCGGGTCTATGACTTCAACCCTGTTGACATCATGACTACTATTAAGAAGTGGCACAAAAACAAACGATCTAAAATCCGAGTGAATCCAGAGGAGCTCGGCGCAATTATCTCCGCGTCAATTGAAATTGGTGATAAGGCTCCGCTTAGGGAAGTACCTACATCCTTTAAGAGTGCTTCAGCTGCCGTGTTGTTTATGCTCTTTTCCGGGATCAGGCCAGGTGAGATTGGTAAGATTCGAAAAGAATACGTCTGCCATAAGACCCGCTCAATTATCTTTCCAGCTCGCGACCAGGTGAAAAGAAAGTGTGATGCCCTGAAAAATGCTGAGGAGTTCCACCTGGTACTTAATGACAGTGCTTATTGCCAGCTGCTTTACGCTGCCAAGCAAAATTCCGGTGATTATGTTTTTGCGGGTGTGGAGCAGGAGAAACTCAGCGAAGCTAACGTCAGGGATTTTTTGACAAAGGTTTCCAACCAGCTTTTGGATAAAAAACACCTTCCACGCAAAATTCTTCGCGCAAGTTTTATTTCAATTGCCGAGAGGGCAGGAGTGGGCGCGTTTTACATCAAAGTGCTGTGCAACCATAGCGGCCAAGGTCAGTCGGTGGATGTAACCGATGGATACAAGTCTGCCTATCTGACCGAAATTCGCAACGCAACCACCAAGGTTGAAAGCGAAATTTACGATAGTGCAAAGATCGACAAGGACATCGTTTGTCGTGGTTATTTGTCTTCACTTAAACCGCTTGATGCAAAGATTCTGCAAGTGAAGTCTGTCGCACTCTGAACCAGGTCACTCTCACCGATAGCGAAATCGCATTGGTTGCTTGCGACGTCACACTCTTGCCTTGTGATTTCGCACTCGACCATTGTGATTTCGCTCTCGTTGTTTGCGGTTTTCGCACTCATACACTGCGATTTCGCATTCACACCTTGCGAAAGTTTAGGTATACAAGCAAATAAATAAAAATAATCAACAAAAGCACTAGAATCACTAAAAGCTCCAATTGCATAATAATCCTAGAGCTTCTTTTTAGCCAGTTGTGTCTATGTTAGACAAATAAGGAAAGCTACTCACATCCCTCCGGGTGTTGCGTTAAAAAAGGCTCGATAACTAAAACAATAAAGGTGGGTCAAGATGAAAACTACAGATAAGCAAAACAAAGAGGCAATGATTTCCTTTAGGCTTAATAGGTCTGAGCTCGACACGCTTAATGCCAAGATGTCTGAAGCAGGCTACAAGTCCGCAAGCGCGTTTATCAGGGACTTTGTTGCGAACGGCCAGGTCAAGCCCAAAGTAAGCCAGGACGTAGTCCAGATCGCCCGCGAGCTCATGAACCTAGCCTCGATGATCAACGCCGACCGCCCAGGCTCTGAGCTATTGGAAAAGGTTAAGTACATCGCCCAGGTAAACCTTGGGGGTGTGCAATGATCGGCAAAATCTTCCCAAAATCTGCAGGTTCATTTAAGGGCCGTATAAGGTACATATTCGGATGCACCAAGCACGACCACGAAATTTCCGGCATCCGAACGATCAGCCATAACACAATGAGCCGCGACCCCCTGCCAGCCGTCCTCCAGGGTGATGAATCAGACGTACTGGAGATGATCCGCGAGTTCGACCAGGTCGAGAACCTGCGGCGCCTGTCCATAGACTCCGACAAGCCGATCAAGCCGGTATTTCACGCCATGCTGTCACTCCGTCCAGGCGAATCCCTAACCACGTCCCAATGGCGCACAGCCGTCGAAACCTACCTAGACGACCTCGGCTTTGACGAAACAAACCAGTTCGTTGCGGTAATGCATCAAGACAAAGACCATCAACACGTACACATCGTCGCAAACCGCATCCGCCTCAACGACGACTTTTCTATGGTCAAGGACAGCAATGAACGATCCGTCAGCCTGGACTCTGTATCCAAAATCGAAGACCGCTTTAACCTAAGCAAAGCACCAAAGCCCAAAGACACATGGGGCGTATCGATCACCCATGCAGAACTCCAGGCATCGATCAGGGACGGCGACCTGCCCCTGAAACACAAAATGATTGCCAAAATTGCAGGCGCCATCGAGGCCACGACCGCCCAGGACGGCGACATGTTCGACTTCGTCAGGGCGTTGAGAAAGCAAAAGGTCTACATCCACCTCGCCCTCAACGACGAAGGCCAGCCCAAGGGCATCAGCTTCGAGTTTGATGGCAAACACATCAGCGGTAGACAACTCAAACGCTCCCGGCTCACCTGGCACAAACTAACAACTCAAGAAGGAATTAAATATGATCCAGAAACCATTCATCAACTTCAGGTCGAGATTGCAAGAAGAGATAGCGAAGAACAAGAAAGACTTAGAGTCTACTACTATGAGTTCGTACCAGTCTCAGGGCGTAGAAAAAAGCCGCTCTACATCAAGTTTACAGGGCGAGACTACCAGCTCCAAAAGCTGATTAAGGAGATCCTGGAACTCATTGACGCCTTGTTTGATGCGATATTTAAGCCTAGGGAGTGCAGGCTTAAAGTTAGGTACATCGAGTATATTCCTGGTCAGCCCCTAGAATTCGAGGAGGAACAAGATCTAGAGCTGCACTGACCTACGCGGCTAGTGACAAAGGAGGATTAGTTAGTCCTCCTTTGTCACGTTGTCAGCTTTTAGGCATTGTCGCGATATGCTTTTGCCACTATATTATTGCTGGCAGCACTAGCAGGCGCTACAATCCAGGCGTAAAGAGGAGGCGGCATGGCTACTAATGCTCTGATTTATGACGCTTACATACTGTGCACCGACCGGATAATTGACGTGGTCGGTCTTGCATACGGCGTTGTCGACGATGAAGAATTCGATGGCGAAGTGCACCAGACATTCCCGTTGCGTAAAGCTTGGGTTGACGACATGGGAATCGGCGTAATCGACTCGCAGCGCCACCAATACATGATCCTTAGTCTCGATGATCAACGAATGGACTTTTTCGGCAATTTGCACCGCCTGCTTGCCCTGAGTTTTTTGCATGACAAACCAACCAACTGAGCTTTGGATTTTCCAAAATGCAGTTTTTGCGCACTGGCAGGGCGGCATCACTGTTTTTGGTTTTGCTTACAAAGCTGAGGATGGTATTGAGTCGGGGACTGGGCATCACACCAAGCTGCAGGAGGCTTGGCTTGAGGGGACACACCTGCATTTCCATGGCGCTGATGGCCGAACCTACCGGGTTATGTCCAGGGCGGTGGCGGATTTTTCGGATGCAACGGACGCTTACGATGAGGTTTTATCAATGACAAGGGGAGAGGAATGAGGGTCAACTGGCTGGTTCCGGTGCGCCGACTTTGGAGCCTCGTGCGCTGGATTGTGCATCAGATTAACGTGTGGGGCGGGGTTTTGATTTCCATTCCCCTAATTCCAATTATTTGGTACTGCGTGCTGATGGCAAAAGGGGTTAAGCGAATTAGGCGTATTGTAAAGCGCGCACTTAGCCCTGCTGACCATTTCCTTACCGATGCCGTTGCGGACGACTACGGATGGATTTATGGCCAGGTTGATGATGATACCTCCGCGCTTGGCTTGTTTGCAGAGCTATTTGTTGAGTCACGCCTTGTAAAGCAGGGGTTAATGCTTCGAGACGGCGATGGCAAGACGTTCCTAATAAAATCGTTCGAACCCGGCCAAAAGCCCGCGCAACTGGCTCCATTGCTTGGCGAGGCATTCCTCCTGGACTGAGGTTTGCCTCGGCGCCACTGTAGCCAGCTATCGCTCGAAGCTGGCTTTGCTGGTGTTAGATCAACAACGTCCTCAGCTTATCTATGTTTAGGTAACAAATTTCCTTTACAGTGTATAGGCCTACAGAAACAAGGTCTGCCGCTCGATTGTAAGCTTGTTGGTCGCCGCCTATGAGATTTACGGCGGCCATAAGTGCAATTTTGTCGAATTCGGTAAGCTCCTCTTCCTCCTGCCCATACGCAGCTATAAACTCCTCTTCCTCCGCAACTTCGTTGGCGCTAGAGGCCAAATACCTAAGCCCGGCTGCGCCGAAAGGGGCGATAACCTCCAGGATGGTCTCAACAAGCTCATCGAGGTCGGCCTTTGAATTATGCTTATATTCAACGGCGCAGTCACAATCATTGCGATACAAATCGCCACTAGCAATAATTTTTGCTGCCAGATCTTGGCGATCAATCAAACTCATAGCACCCATTGTTATTCTCCTTTTAGGTCAGGCATGAAAACATATTATTGAATTGGACAGGCCGACGCAATAAATAAATGCAATCTATATAAAGGTAGTTTGATGTCAAATTGCCCTGTCGCGGTATTGCACTGCCTGGAACCCCTTATATAATGGGCGTATAGAGGGATTTTCGAGGTTTCCAATGAGCAAAAAGCTGTCGACACTACTTGTCGCAATTGCCTTCCTTTTGTCTAGCGTAACTGCAATTTCGGTTGCGCTCGCCATGTACGCTTTGATTGACGATAAGAGGTTGGCGCTGCTTTTTGCGGGTGCTGCAGTTTTGTTGGACATATTTAAGTACCTGGCTTGGCCTGTTGCTATACGGGTTTTGCGGGGCACTAGCGCGGTGCTGACAATTGGTTGTGCGTTGATGCTGTCTGTTGTGAGTGGATGGGCCACCTATGATCGACTAATGACATCAATTAGTGTGAGTAAGGCAACTCATGAGGCCATGACAACTGAGCGCGTTGCTGCTCTTGCTAGTATGGCTCAGAAAGACTCGGCATTGATTTCCCAGTTGGATAAAGAGATATCCGATGCAGCAGCTCAAGCCAATGATTTGCGTGCGCGGGGGATGGTTTCCAGGGCCCTCGAACTTGAGGAGTCGGTTGGTACTCGCACAGCCACTCAGCGTGCTCAGGCCCTGGCACGTATCAATGCTGGCTCCCTGGAAATTGCGCACATCAAGTCCGCAGTAGCGAAAGCATCGAGCCTTCCGCCGTTGTTCGCGCAGTTTTTGTGTCTGGGTTTTGCGATGGCCCTGGAGGTCGTTCCGGCCCTGATTTTGGCTGGCGTGCGGAGCTCTGTACGCCATGATAGGCATGATGTAGTTTCAGCTGCCAGCGAAACGCCATCATTCGATACCGCATCGCAGCCGGACAGGGAGTCGGAAATGCTGGAAACGCCAAAAACCGCAGAAACCCTGCCAGATTCGAACGCGGAAATCTTAAAAATCCTGGTCGCCCAGACAAAAAAACTAGCACCCGGATCGCCCGTAAAGATCAAAGAATTTGCAAAAAACTCCAGAATCGGAAACCTCCGCGCAGGCACTATTTTCAAGGAGGCCGAAAGTTTGGGGGTAATCAAAAAAACCACTATCGGTTATGTTGCGACCTGATTAAGCTATTAACTAGCTACGATCTTGAATTCTCAGTTTTATAACGGAATATTTATCATGAGAAGATTTCGAACTACTGCAATAATCCTTGGTGTTGGGGTGCTAATATCAAAGTTTGCAATCGGGATGAATGCCTCTCCACTGCAAAATGACTGGCATGGCCCCGTATTTTCTTATGGGTCGTGGCGCAATGGATATCCCGATGCTGGTAAAAAGTATACTGGGGTGACATTTTATATCAGGGAGTATAAAAGTGCGGCAAAAACTGGGAGTCCAAATAGCGTTGTTATGCGCTTTTCCGGGCCAAAGGAGAGGTTGGCCGCACTTGGCGTTACGGATCAGCCGATACTTTGCAGTATAAGAAAAGAGGTTGTGGTTGGTAGAGTGCCATTCCCCAAAAGATATGAGCTGTACAATTCATCTGGGGGCTATTCGTCCTATAATTTAAATAGCCCTTTTTGCAAGAATATTGCATTAGAGGAAACAGGTTGGAGTGATCTAAATATTATCTTTAGTGATCGCGATATTATGGCAAGCGTCGAAAGGCATAATGCTCGCGGCCTTATTATTGGCTACTATCAGTCGAGTAACTTTTCGGAATGGATGGCCGGGAAATGAAAACTAAAGAATTTTATGCAGCAAAGTATCAGGGTGCCTGGTTTTTGTTTCTGTTGGTGATTTTTACACCGGCACTGATGGTAAGCGTGGAGGCCTCCGAACTGACCGTATCGGAAACATACGGCTACGCCTTTAGTTATATTGCTGAGCATACTTTTGTTTGGCTAGGGTATTTGTTGTTTGTGCCGGTCGGGACTATAGCTTGCTTGCTCCCAAACGACGCTGCGGGGATAATTGTGATTCCGCATTTAATCTTTGGGGACTTAACTATTTTTGCCGTTTGGATATTTGTTGCTACGACTTATCCGCCTTTTTACAGGGGCGATGCCATCCTTGGCGAGTGAATTATCGACTCACTTGTACTGCAATACTCGCTGAGTCTGCAAACCCTGGCTTTTGAGCGCTGATCTCAAAAGTCAGGCTGCTGTAGTAAGCCCCGCCGTTCAGTGCCAGCTCATCATCAAATCTCCAGGTGTTGCCGGTAATGCCGCCCACAGTTTTTACGACCGAACCTCCCGAGCGCACAACAACCTGGTACGTCGCATCGCCCGCCTGATCGACATCATCGCCATAAAACACAACTGCCGGCACAGCCCCGTCGCGCACCCTCCAGGTCACCGTCGCAACACCCGAGATCTGCCCGCCGCCCTCGACACCGTTTACTCGGACGCGCCCCGGAGCCCACGGCGCCACGTTTGCTCCTGCAACGCTATAAGTCCGCACCACGGCATCATCGACATCGAGCACCCCGGTCTGCGTCCTGGGCAGCATCCGCAACGCAACTGATTCGCCCTTGCCGTATTGCCAGTCGGTGATTCCATATCCCTCCGAAACTGCCCAAACCCTTGCCCCCGCAGGGTGAGCAATCGGCTTTGTTCCAAAAAGCCCTCGGTTGATCAGGCCCAAAGTCACAGTAGTGGTGTTGCCGACGACGACAGTTTGGTAAGAGATCCACTCCTTGCCGGCAGCACTAACAATTAGCATAAGTCCAAGCCCCTGGCGCACCTCTTCCCCGGTCAGCGATGACAGCTCCGCAGAAGGCCCAGACAGCACCAGGCTCGAATCCGTCCACCCACTCGCCATCACTGCAGTAGTAGCAAACAGTGGCGTAAACGGCATTACCCCAGCATCCACGTATCCGCTATCAACACCACCACGAACCTGCAGCTGGTAGTCCAGAGCAACACCGGGACTTTCAGCAACAACGAGCACGCTCCCGGTGGTTTGATTTGTCGTCAAAATCACCGGAGCGTCCACAATGTCGAATCGGGTGATGTCGGTCGGCTCGAATGTGGGCTTTACCCAGGTGCGCTCGGAGCCATCGGCATACAGGCTCATAAAAACCCCGAAAACGTCCTGTACGAGGGTGAGGCGTACTGAGCCGTCCTGGGGCGAGCCGAGATCAACACCTGTTACACGCATCACTAGGTTATCGACGCCTTCGGCTGGCCAGCTAAGCCTTACAACATCCCCGACTTCCGTGTGTGCTGGGCCACGGTTGCATTCAGCTGTGCAAGTCGCGAGTGGTACGGAGATGCTCGTCATTTCACGCATGGCGATTTTATTTGCAAGCTCCCTGGTACTCACCATTGGCATCTGCACGGTTTGGCCGTCTGAGTCTCCCTTGTGGATTCTGAGTGCACCGTTTTGAGCGATTACTGTACGTTCGCTAAAGTCGTCCGCGATGCTCGTGTACTTGAGTTTTACTTCGGTGATCGCAGTATCGAGCGAGCCCCTTGTAAAGTTACCTAGGTTCTTGATGTTTGCTTGGTTGAGTAGGGGGAGGGCGTTGACGTCGTAGTCGTTTCGGATGAGTTTGAGCTTGAGTGCGCCAGTGGCGGGGTCGGTTTGCAGTGAGCCTTGTATGACGCGCTTGATGTCATCAATGACGTCGCCTGCGGTGGTGGACGAGTCAATGATAGCGGATATGCCCATACCCTCGTCATGGAGGGTTTTTGCAGCTGCAAGGAAGGTGTCGAGGTCGATGCTAGAGTAGCCCAGGTCAGCGCCGTACAGCCCGTTAGTAATCAGCTCGTAAATAAAAAACGATGGGTTCGCGTCGAGACCGATTTGCTCGTACTGCGTGTATCGCTCGTCAGGAGATTTGGGGAAACGACTGGCTACAAAACTGACGGCCTGTGGACTGGCCGAGTTGCCAATGTACATCCCTTCGAGAACACAGTACGACACACCACGGATGGCCGAGACCAAGTCGCTTCCAACCTTGCCGACCAGGTACGGATTCGACGTCTGAGTCCAACTGCCAGGATAAAATCGAATCGTGCCAGACACGCCGCCCGACCCACTGGTATCGCCCCCAAAAAGCGAAGGTTTGTCGATTGCAATCGGCCCGCCCGAGCTCAAGCCAGACCACGCAACGTCGTCACCGAACCTGATTTCGCGGAGCAGGGTGTCAGGGCCGTGGCAAATACCGAGCTGTACACCCATATAGTAGCGGTAGCCAACAACGGTCTTTTTTGATCCAAACAGGCCTTTTTGAACTTGCTTAATAGCCGAGGTGCGGAGATCGCCATACCAAAGGACATTAGGCCCGGAAATCCTGCGAGTTCCAGCCAGCACTTGGATCGGTCGCTCTGCCGCCGAGGGAAAGCTAAAGTCCTCAAGGCCGGCTGCAGTTGGCTTTTCCGCTTTTGGCTGCATGCGAGCCATCGCTACCATCGACAGGATAAACATCGCAGCCATAAACCAAACCATCAGGTGCTTCCTTTTTATTATTTTTATTGATTAGTAAACTTGAAACGGGTTATCGCTGGGGATAGTCAAAAAGCCTAGGAAATTATCAAAATTCCCAAAAGAGTGGCAGGCAGCAGCAGAGTGGTCACAGCCTTTTGCAACCTGGACGGAGTCTCCAACCTTTAACCCGTCAATCGGTGACATTAAGTTAAAAGAATTGCCAGAACAGGATGTAATCATCCGGAAGTCACTTCCATTCTTTGATAACAAACCTGTGATGTAGTAGTCGTCAGCGTTCTGTTTGCTGGCTACTTCGACTGTAAATCCATTGTCTTTTATCGCAGTGACCCTGGTGTCTTCTTGCCAGTCTTGGATTTGCAGTCCGCAGCGCGTGTCGTACAGGTGGTGGTTGCATTGGCTCTGGTAGCCGCAGCGGAGAACTTGGCGACCTAATGCCCTGGATATCGGGTTGCAGTCGAGGGACGCGACGGAGTTGTTCCAGGTTACGCTCGTGACCTCGCCGGCAAAAATATTGATTGATTCGCCTGGTAGGTCGCGTTGCGTCTGAAAAACCTTAATGGAGACGTGGTTTGACGGCAAATGGCTGCGGAATAGCAACGGGACTGGGGAGTTGCCGGGCATGTCGATACTCAGCTTGTTTTTGTAGTCCTCCGCCGTGCGTTGGACTTTACCGCGCTTTAGGCTCAATGGTGTATAAACCAGGCCGTCAGTGTGGAGGTGCTGCTTGCTGCCGCTGGTGTAGGCGTACTTTTCCGTCCCGTGCTCAAATAGGAAGAGTTCTACGGGCCTAGACAGTGATAGAGCTGCTTGAATCGATTGCAGGGTCAGCATAAAGTAGTTGCCGTATATTTTTAGTTATGGTCGACACTTCGCTGGTGTCGAAAATGTAGCGAAATTCATCGGAGTCGAATCTAGCAAGGTAAAGCGGTACGATTGTTTCAATGTCGCTGGTTTTCAGGTTGTTCGTGAGTTCTTTTGTTGTGATTGTTTCTGTGCCATCTGGGTTGGTAGTGGCGCTCAGGATTGTTTTGTAAATAGTAGTTCCATTGTACAGCTTAATTGCAATGTTTGTTGCGAGGGAGTGGCTGTTAGCGAAGTTAGTGTATCCGCTGCTTTTAATTTTGAATTTGTAGGTTGGGACGACGACATCTTCGCTGAGCTCAAACGCTTGGCCTGGGCCCTCCATGTAGAACTCACCCTGTGCGCCGTTCATGAGTTCGGCGAAGTCCTCGAATCTTTGGCGCTCGGATTCGCTGAAGAATGTGAATGTTTGGCCCAGTACTTTCACTGATCCGCGTGCCCGGTTGTAGATGCTGCGTGCACCGATCAGTGGATCTAGAGTTTCACGCAGGCGGCTGTATTGCGTCGTGAGGTCTTTGGATCTGTCCGGTCTGAACGGGAAGATTGGCCTGGCATTAAGGCGCTCGAAGTCGTCGACTGGGGCTGGTTTTCGGATCTTAGTTTCGTCCAGATCATAGGTAATCGTGTGCTGGTCGAGGCCTCGCAGAAGCGATGTGGAATTCGACTCGTCTGCTGGGTATGCGATGCGCAGCGGGACTACGATTGCTGACTCGGAGAAGTCATTCTTAGCCAAGCTGGATATGGTCACCGCTCGGCCATCGACTGACTCAACGGACAGAACTTCATGACGGTCATTTTCGGATATCAGGATGGTTTCTGAGCTCGCCAGGTGTGCCGACAGATCAGCCAGGGAAATGCGTGTTTCGCCAGCCGAGATGCCACGGGACAATCGGCACTGCAGTGGCCACAGGGGCACCAGCATGCTTCCGGAGGACGTAGCTAGCTTGTTGTCAAACTGGTACTGCTGTTCGTCAGTCATGCTGTACAAATAGCTCACCGAGAGCCTTGGGGTGTCACGAAGGGCAATGCGTTGCTCAGTGCCATCAAAAGACTCGATGACCTCTGTCAGGTACTGAATGCTCATTTCGGGCTGCGTCGACCAGTCAATGCGCTCAGGCATTACGAGTGCCATTGAGCAGGTCAGGCTGAAGCGGTGGGAAGAGCCGGTTCCAAAATCGAAGTCCGCTGTGTAGTCGATCAGCCCATTTGCTTGGTTAAGAGAAATCTTGTAATCAAACGATTCGAAAGACGCCAGTGCGCCAGATGTGACACCGATGAGCTCGATGCCATATGAGCCTGCCTGTGTGATGCCAGCCAGTTGCCGTGGTGTCGTGAACGAATGCCATAGTTCGAACGAATATTCTGCCCCTGGCACAACGACTCCAGCATCAATCTCCGCTGGAGTGAGGAATACGTTGTCGAAAAAATAAGTGCCGAAGCTCTTCGCGATTTGGTTCATGCAGTGGAATCCAGGAGCACAGCGATGCCCAGGTTGAAATGAGGGTAATTCCTGTCAGCGGGGAATGCTTTGGCGTACTGGGGGAAGACCAGAAAGCGATGAGCTCCGAGCTCGTACACGGCACCAGGATCGAAAGAATCCATAGGAACGAGGAATACATCCGGTAGCTCGGCATACGGAGCAAACCCACCGCCGTATTCCGTGAATAGGGTTATCGGGATCAGGCCATCCATCCCACCAACCAGGCTTTTCGCTCGCGACACTGCTCCAACATTGCCGTATGCAGTACCGTTCTGGTGAAAATGAGGAACGCCGACCAGAGTGCCCTGACTGCTCGGCCTCAGGGCCCCCCAGGTACGCGACCCTACATCCCATCCACTCCACTCAACATGTGAGAGGCGAACCCCAAAGGTCGCGTAAGCGTTGGCAAACAAAGGCTGTTTCTGCGTGCTGAGATAGCTCTCAGTGGACGTCACGAACTGCCCACCCGACCCCGGAGACAGTACAGGCAATACGCCAAAAGACAGGCAGGAATAGAGGCCCCCAGCACGCTCTGTTACAAGCATCGCCAAGTCATCCGACACAAAAAAATGGCACACGCCGGCACCATCACCAGATTCCACGTAGCACTTGGGTGAGGACTGAAATCCAGGCTGGGTTACAAAGCCTGCAGTATTGCTATACCCACCGGCAGCCGACACGATAACCCCATGCTGCCCAATGCTGCTGGCTGCGTAGTAGTCAACGTATGGACTGGATTCACCAAAGCTCCGCAGGCAGAAAAACGCATCTCCACGCGAGATCATCAACTGAATGCCAATTCGAGGGTCACTGAATCCGCCGTAGCGATTTACAGTCCAGCCCTCCAACTCCAGGCGCTGCTTGATCACGGCCACGAGGTCATCCGCTGACGTGTAGCGCGACGAGTAGTGCCTCATGTCAACCTCAACCCATAAGTCTCGGTAGCCTTGCTCACATTCGGCACCACCAGGTAATCCACACCGTCAACGGCAACAACAGACTCAGCAGCACGACCTTGCGGTATGGCAAAAACACCATCCAAATACCCCAACCACTGCCCATCATCAGCATTCAACATGTCGGCATCAGACGACCGCCCAGAGCTCACCACCAGGGCTGGATATACCACCGCACTGCCATCAATTTTCGAGCGCAGGCGATGGAATTTCCCATCAAACGGGTGAATAAAGCCGTATGAATATGAGTACGGAAATTCGCTAGTAAACGAGCTGTTCCCGCCTGAGTTGCCACCAACGATCTGCCAGGCACCAGTAGGCAAGCAGACCTTGGGGCAAAACTGATTACCGCCCGACATAAACGGATACGCCGATTCCCTTGACCCGCCCAGCTCACCCGACCCTCCGATAAAACAGGGAAACGGATACACACGATTAGACCCAAAAGGCAGGATCAGCCCTGCATAAAAAGAGTAGTACAAAGTCCCCGACTTAATGACTCCGCACAACCGGCGAGAATTAATAAGAGTCCACACCTTCACTTCCCCTGCAGGAAGCACAAATCGCGGCAAGAAGGGCGAATACGCATAGCTAAACCCACCCGCCTGGCCGGCAGCAGGTTGCTCAGGATCGAAATCCCGAAAGGCCTGAACCTCAACAACCCCAGCTCCAACCACAAACGCCACAAACCCCTGGCCACCCGGCAGCCCAAATACCTTTTCCGACGAGGTATCCCGAACTACCGCCCAGCCATTTGACGGCAAAAGATCAGCACAAAGCAATGTAAGCCACTCGGCACCAGTGGCGTAAGTTTGGATAGCTACTGTCATATTATTATTCTTCTCGATCAGTAGCTATATATTATCACATGTTCTTTATCTCGTTTCTGTTTGCACGGAAAACGTTCATGATTGCAGCTTCGCCATGAGGGCCTTCCATCACGCTTGCGATAGCTGGGGCGTCAATCATATTATTGATCGTGATCCTTGGAGCTTGATCAGCCTGGCCTTTGCTTCCTTTGCCTAAGTTATTGCGATGACGAGGATCACTTGCTGTCAGCATTTCTTCGCCTTTTTCGGCAATAATCGGAACCTCATTGGGTTTTAGTCCCATAATTCCACCAGTGTGATATCTCGGGGCGTTGGCGAAAAAGCTCCATGGGACACTGCGAGAGCGACCTGGGTCACCGATCCCACCACCGCTATGCTTTACTCCTGCGCCAATCATCCCCAACAGTCCGCTGGCTCCGCTACTTGCACCGCCTGTGTACGCTGATAGCATTGACTGAATCGCCAGCTGGATGAGCAGTTTCGCAATGATTTTCGAGACTTCGGTGAGAACACCTTGAGCGAAGTCGGAAAACGCCTCTTTCGCGGATTTGGTGCCAGAGATAAAGTCGGTGAAAAGACCTTCCAGACCTCCCTGCAGGCTGTCCGAGACGGTATCTGTCAGCGTTGCCAGGTCAAACACTTCGGCCCGTGCAGCCTTGGCCGCAGCCCGCACTTTTTCCAGGTCTGCCGGATTGCCAGTGACTTCCGCAGCCTTGGTGCCACGCTCCTCAAGCTTGTTCGCCTGGTCGAGGTAGTCAAAGGGTGAGATCTGATGCTTCTCAAGCTTTGACTTCAAACTGGCGTACTGGCGCTCAATCTCGGCCATCTCGGCTTGGGCTTTTTTTGCGCTGATTAGCTTTTGGATGGCCGTGGAGTCGTCGCCCAGGGACTCCAAGTTTTTGATCGTGTCTTTGAAATCTGACTCGATCTTTTTTATGTCAGCGCTGAACTGGTCGCCGCCTATGGCCAGGAGCTCGATCTCGGCGTCGGCTTTGATTTGTTGGAGCTGCTGCTTAATTACGCCCAGTTCTGCAGCACGCTCGGCTTTGAGGAGTGCAGCTTGGTTGATCAGCTCGGCGCCAATGGTGGCCTGGTCTGCGCGTTTAGAGGTGATGTCGGCCTCTAATTGATTGATCGTTGCCAGGATTCCAGGCCTGTCGTTCAAGTTCTGTGTGGCTGCGAGGAGCTTTTGCTGGCCTGCAAGGCTGCCCTGAAGAGCCTTGATGTCGACTTCGAGAGAGCGCTTTTTCTGCTCGCTAAGCTTCTTTGCAGCCTCCATCTCGATCTTGAATTTGGCGTCTGCGATCTGGACTGCAGACAGATTTTCAAGGCGAGCGCGCTCTTGTAAGCCAGACAGTTCAACCTGTTTCTTGGTGTCGATCTTCGAGATCGTGATGTCGATTTCTTTTTTAGCAAGATCAGCTTGGAGCTGTGCCTGGGTAGCGGCGATGGATGCCGAAGCCTCGGCGTTTTTGGTCTGAAGTTTTACGATCTTGTCCTGGTCGGACTTGTCTTTTCGTCTGGCTAGTTCAGCATTTGTTTTGTCCTCATTTTCAAGAATCTTGGCTTTGATTTTTGCCATGGTTTCTTCGGTTTGTTTTTGATAGTCGCCATCATTCCAAGTCTTGAAATTCTCAAGTCCAGACTTGTGTGCTTCGTCTTTTAATACCTTTAGTTGCTTGATCGTCTCGCCAATGCTTTTGTTTTCAGTTGCAACCTGGATTGGCTTGCTTGACGATTCCTGAAGACCAGTCAGAACGCCCTGGAATTTTGAAATCTGACCAGCAGCCGCATCCATGTTGAATGTTGCAGCAAACTGCTTCATTGGCTCAATGAAAGTTGAGTTCAGGAACTCAAGGTTCTTGGCGAAGGCGGCTCTGAAAACATTGACGAGGCCATTGGCGCTTTTTGTATAAATAGAGTCAAGTAATTGGAACTGTTTGAGGTTGAATGTGGCGAAGGACAGGACAACTTCTTTCATCGCGCTGTATGCAACCACGAACGCATTTTTGACCTGGACGGTGAAGTTGAGGCTTGCAACTACGCCGGAAAAAACATCAAGGAAGGTCTGTCCAATGTCCTTTACAGGTTCTTTCGTGTCTTTTGAGATACCAACGATGGCTTCGGTGATAAGCTCAGTTATCGCGGTTAGCTCTGGCGCCACGTCGGCAAGCATTTTGCTGAATGCAGTGCTGCCTACTTTTTCGAGCTGGGCGAATGATTTTCCAAGCTGAGCGACAGAGATTGTGTCGGTGTCGGAAAGTGTAAGGTTAAGCCGCTCCGCTTCTGCTCGAAGTTTCTTGAATTCGGCACCGCCATTGCGCAGAACCGGCAGCAGGTTCCTTAGCGAGTCAGACCCGATTTGGTCAAGGAATGTAAATGCTGAGTTATCGGACATCCCCTTAATCGTTTCAGATATTTTGTCTAACTGCTCCAGTGGGTTGAGCTTGTTAAACTTCTCTGCGGAGATGTTCATGACCTCAAAGAAATCAACTGCACCACCGGAGCCAATAGAGCTGAACTCCTCGATTTTTATACGCACCTCATCCAGCGCGTCAAGGAATTGATCGGGATTGACACTAGCACCACTGAATGCTGCATATTGAGCAGCGGTTAGCTCCTCCATCGAGACACCAAGGCGCCTGGCTGCAAAGTCGAGTTCAGTCAGCCCCTGAATAGTCTCCTTGATTGCGACAGCACCGCCAAACGCAGCGACCAGGGCGGTGACCTTGGCTGCAGTGCTTTTTAAGACGCTCGATGCCTCATCCTTAGCTTTAAGGATTAAGTTAATTACTGCATTACTAGCCATTCTCATTGCTCTCCGGCAATTTTCATCATCAAATCATTAAACGGTTTTGAGTCCCCTGAAACACAAGATATTCGGCTCAAGTGATTGCCATACATTTCTCCGAATAACTCCTCCCTGCGCAGCTCTTTTTGAACCGTTGCAATCTTGAAAAGTTTTCTAATCGAGTATTTGTATGGGTTTAGGGTCGCGTTGTTGTGACCCCTAGATATTAAAAGCTCGCAATTCGAAACTAGGGTGTCCAGGAAGTCTTCCAACTCTTCGCCTTCCTTGGCATTAGAAAGACGCTTTCGCTCTGCCTCGTAGTCCTTTACTTTTTCAGCAGCTGTACGAGTGTCGGCCCGAGTTTTACCAGGCTTTTTTTTAGACCGTCAGGAAAAGTAAGCGAGAACACTGCGGCGAGAAGTTCCACTTGTGTCATCAGCGGGAGGTTTTGTACGTGAGCGGCAGCTTCGGGCTCTTTGCAGCCGAGTGCGATACAGGCAGCACCGAAGCCAGGGAACTGGAGCATGATGCCCTTGGAGTTATCGGTATCCTTGAGATCTTCCTTGGCATTCTGCAGGAAGATTGCACCCAGGATCTTGCCGTGGCTATCAACAAGGCGGAAGAAGTCTTCGGTAGTAAGCCCGTAAACGTCAAAGGAAACTTCAGGTTTGTTTTCAACTGCCTGCGTGATTATGACTTTTTTGAATGGAACAACAAGATCGAGCAGAGACATGTGTGTCCTTTATTATTGTTTTTATATCAACATAATACCATTTCAATTGACATATATGTGGCCATGGTCAAGAATGGTTTGAGCTCAAAGGCATGAGGCCGGGAATGCAGAAAATATCGGAATTAACGCTTGCGGAGCGGGATGATTACGTTTGTCGTCAAAGTATCGCGGTTCTTCAGGCGTGCGGGTATGACATGCCGGAGGATGTGGCACTGGATTACTTGCTGGACTCGGAGGCGGTGCCAGGGTATCGGTTTGATGTGCTGGACTGCGTGTTTAACTGCATTGCATTTGTCCTACAGCATCGGCGTGATGATGCCGAGGCTAAGGAAGCGATGGAGAATCTGCTGCAGGAGGTTGGGGCAGAGCATATCAATTTGCTTACCGACCATCTTTTCAGGATTGCTGAGGCTGCGGCGAGGGGTGAGCTGGGGAAGCTGGTTGGTTAGTTCTTTTTGTGTTATGACCTGCAGTAAGCGTGGATGGTTTTTTAGCAATGCAAAAGGTCGGCGCAGAGCATGTTCGCATCTGACCGACCAGTTCTTCCATGGCTGCAGCTAATAAAAAGGTTTAGTGATTTTTTGTCGAGTTCAGCGACAGCATTACGCTACTTTCGAGCAACCCAGGAACACCCTGGATATACATAAATTGCAAAACATTACTGTCTTTAGTTTTCCACTGCCGACTTACCGCGTTTGGCATGTTTATGCTTTTGTCGGGAATGCTCTCGTAATACTTGTCAAGTTCGGAAAATAGGGTCAGCATTTTTTCCGTGGTGTTTATTTGTTTGTTTGCATTCACCGCAATGCGATATGGGTTTTTTTGGCCCTGAGCAAATGTGACCTCTACGCCACGGACGTCATGCCCAAAAACGGAAGAGGTCATTTCGAAGTTTTTGCAGGATAGTATTTGCTTGTCCTTGAGCGTAACATCCTTGCACACGAATCCCTTGGATTCCAGGTCGGCCCGATCAGACTTCATGGACACCCCAGCAAAATCCGGTGCTTTTTCCTGACTGCAGCCAGTGAGAGCCAAACCGATTGTTAGCGCTAGTACAACCTTCCCGGAATTCATGCTCACCTCGTGAGGAAAAAAAATTCTCGGAATTTTATACTAGCGCCAATGTAGTAGCAATTGGATGTTACTGGGCTACTACGTGCTCCTCTTTAAACATCTTTGACAGGCCGCTGCCCGTGACGGCTTTGGAAACCTGGAGCGTACCCTTGATCTCTTGGTCTGCATAGTCGCTGGACAGGAGCTGACGCTGAGCAGCAGGAGACAGAGCCACTTTGTGGTACGTTACTTTCACAGGGGTGTCGCTCTCGGCCAGGTTTACCCCGTCGAACACGATCATTACGTTGACGCCCGTATTCACCATTCCTTCGATCCTGCGCACCGCTGCTTTATCGTACACGACATCGACAAGGTCACCGTCAGTGACGCTGGAGCTCGCTGGGAAGTAAATCGAGCCGTTCGACACGACGTAGTCAGCGCCTAGGATCAGCGGGTCGACTTCCCCGGACACCTTGATGCTCGTGACACCTGCGATGATGCCGTCAACGATGATGCTACGACCCTTGTATGCCTTAGCCTTGGCGGTAGCACCGGCCTCAGCAACGTCCTCGGTAACCTGGCCAAACAGGGCGAGCTCCATCACTTCCGGGCTGAAAGACTTGAGGTTGATCGTGGCTTCAGCAGTGTTTTTAAGGAAATCCTGAAAAAGACTTCCTGATTTGGCAAAATCCCCGGACACCAATCG
>NZ_JALLKV010000060.1:0-33162 GCF_023093815.1 Pseudomonas sp. PNPG3 | reverse complement strand
GCGGCGCTCGGTCTCACAGGCGCAGAAAGTACAACGGCAAACACTCGAGAAGCGCCGCGCGGGCGGCGCTCGATCTAACAGGCACCATCAACGCCAAGCCGAACACCCCCACCCCAGCCGTCAATCCTCCGCCTGCTCCTCGCCGCCCTGGCGGCTCATACCATACTTGCGCATCTTCTCGACCAAAGTGGTACGACGAATACGCAAACGTTCAGCCGCGCGCGCAACGATACCGTTGGCATCGTCCAGCGCCTGCTGGATCAGGCCCTGCTCCAGGCTACCCAGGTAGTCCTTCAGGTCCAGGCCTTCAGGTGGCAGCATGGCGTGGTTGCTGAAGTTCGGCGTATGGCCGTTGATCGCCACGCGCTCTTCCAGGTCGCTGCGCAGGCTGTCGACCATCTGCTCGTCTTCGTCATCGACGTAACGGAATTTCTTCGGCAGCTCGGAAACGCCAATCACCCCGTACGGGTGCATGATCGCCATGCGCTCGACCAGGTTGGCCAGCTCACGTACGTTGCCCGGCCAGCCGTGGCGACACAGCGACATGATCGACGCGGAGTTGAAGCGGATGGACCCGCGCTTCTCGTGCTCCATGCGCGAGATCAGCTCGTTCATCAGCAGCGGGATGTCTTCCACCCGCTCACGCAGCGGCGCCATCTCGATAGGGAACACGTTCAGGCGGTAGTACAGGTCTTCGCGGAACGTACCCTCCTCGATCATGGTCTCGAGGTTCTTGTGAGTCGCGGCAATAATGCGCACATCGATGCTCTGGGTCTTGTTGCTGCCCACGCGCTCGAAGGTACGCTCCTGCAACACGCGCAACAGCTTGACCTGCATCGGCAACGGCATGTCGCCGATTTCGTCAAGGAACAGGGTACCGCCGTTGGCCAGCTCGAAGCGCCCGGCACGGCTGGTGATCGCCCCGGTAAAGGCGCCCTTCTCGTGGCCGAACAGTTCGCTTTCCAGCAGCTCGGCCGGGATCGCACCGCAGTTGACCGGCACGAACGGCGCTTCGCGGCGTTTGGAATGGTAGTGCAGGTTGCGCGCGACCACTTCCTTGCCGGTGCCGGACTCACCCAGGATCAGCACGCTGGCATCGGTATCGGCCACTTGCTGCATCATCTGCCGCACGTGCTGAATGGCACGGCTGGTGCCAACCAGGCTGCGGAACAGGTTGGGTTCGCGCTGGCGGCCACGCTCGCGCGCCTGGTCGTACATCTCGCGATAGACCTGGGCACGGTGCAGCGAATCCAGCAGCTGGCTGTAGCTTGGCGGCATTTCCAGGTTGGAAAGCACCCGGCGGCGAAGGTCTTCCGGGAACTCCGCAGAAGAAATTTCACCTAAAAGCAGAACCGGAAGGAACTCATCCCACCCAGTCACTGTCTTAACGAGCCCAAGCACACTGCCCGGGGCATTTACAGTGCCGATAAGCACGCACAGCACTTCGCGACTCGAAGACAACGGCTCGACCACTTGCTGCCAGTCCTGGCTGGAGCAAGCGAGGTTTTCTTCGCCGAGGAAGTTAAGCACCACCGCCAGGTCGCGGCGGCGTGCGCTGTCGTCGTCGATCAGCAGAATCTTGGTTTCACGCCACATGCAATAGCAACTTCCCTAGTCATATCGGCGCCCGAGGGCGTGCTCGACATCATTCCGACTGAATGGTCAGTGTTCGGACGTCTGAAATTCGAAAACAGCCACTAGTAAAGTCAAAAACTTAAAGGCAGTCAAATTTATGGCGCCGAAGCGTTGCATTCTGGGCAGCTTCAGCTGAACAGATGGTATACCTTTGTGGCATGTTTAGCTTGGTTGATATTCGACATTTGTGTGACCAACGATTGACGCTCGTCACTTGCAACGTCGATTAGCTGACGATAAACCGCCATCAACGCTTCCAGATTAGCCCGCACGGCGGCTTCATCCCCCTGCCCTTCCTGCAGCACTTCATCCATCAGCGCCCGACACACCAGGTCGAGTTCACCGATGGCCGCCCAGTCGCGCGCTTGCAGGGCCTGGCTCAGGGCCAGACGGGTATCTTCGATTTGCTGCAACGCGCTCATAGGGGTGTCCTCAGGGTGTTATTGCTCGGCGGAGGCGATGGCGTCCCAGCCGCTTTTCACAGTGATCATCAGCTGTGCGACCTCATCGATCATTGCAGGGTCGCTGTGCAGGTTGGCCTGGGTCAGGCGACGGGCCATGTAGTCGTACAGGCTGTCCAGGCGGTCCAGTTCGTCCGGGTTGTCGGTCTTTTCCTTGTCCAGGCCTTCACGCAGCCCGCCGATGATGTCGATGGCCTTGCCCAGCATCAGGCCCTTCTGCGCGACATCACCGCGAGCAAGGGCACCTTTCGCCTGAGCCATGCGATCAAGCGAGCCTTCCATCAGCATCTGCACCAGGCGATGCGGGGTGGCTTCGGAAATCTGGGCGTGGGAATTGACCTTCTGGTACTGGCGAAGGGCTCTCATCGGGTGCATGGGGGATCCTCAGTGAACGGGGCTGAACGGGGGCCGCATACCTATTGCATCGGCCTCAGCCCGGCTTTCTTTAACGTAATCAGTCGTCGCTATTGGACTTGTTCAAGGCGTTAAGCGTGGTCATCACGCTGTCGCTGGTGGCCTTGAGCTGAGCAACCATGGTGTCCATGGCGTTGTATTTTTTGGTCAGCGTATCGGTAAGCGACGTGATACGCCGATCAAGCGCTGCCTGTGCCTCATCTAGATCCTTGAGCTGGTTGGTCAAGTTTGTCTGGCGAGTCTCCAGTATCCCGCCAGTTTTTACATAATCCTCGGTAGTGTTTGTCAGCCGGGTCAGAAGGCCATCTTTACCGGTAAACAGGCCACTGATGTCAGCCCCGTAGGTCTTGACCGCTGCATCCCACTTCGTATCGTTAAACTCCAGCAGGCCGGTCTTCTGGACAGTATTGATGCCCAGCTGTGACAGGCTACTCAAACCGGTAATCCCGACGCTACGAGTGATCTCGCTACGGATCGAGTTGACAAGCGAGCGCATGGTTGCGTCGCCGGTCAACGCTGCCGCTCCGGTGGCAGAGCCGTCAGCGCCCGTGGTGACCTTGGTCTGGGCGTTGACTGCAGTCATAAGCGCGTTGTACGCCGTGACAAAAGACTGTACGGAGGTCTTTAAGGTATCGTTGTTGCTGGTGATACCAAGGTTGGCCTTACCCTCCTTGACCAGCGTGATATCGACACCACTGACAGCCCCAGTGACAGTATTGGAAGCTGACTCCAGCTCCAAACCGTCCAGTGTGTATTTGGCATTTTGCGGTTTAGCGATTGTAGTGACACCGGTCGCCATGCTGGCATCTCCACCAAGCGTCAACTCGGTACCTTCGCCCATCTTTGTAGACGAGAATATCAGCCGCGAGCCTTTGGCATCTGTAACGATGTTGGCTGTAATACCTTTGGACTGAAGCTGACCGTTGATTGCATCGCGAGCCTCCTGCAGCGTTGCACCGTCAGCGATGGAAACGCTGTGGGTAGAACTGCCCTGACTGATAGTGAGGGTTTGGGATACACCCGAATCGTTTACAACGGTAGAGGTCTTGTCATAAACCTGCGTCGATATCTTCGAAGCAGTTGCCAACTGGGTTACCTCAAGCGCGTAATTGCCCGACGAAGCCCCGTCGCCCAGCTTGATCTTTGCAATCGCCTCGTCGGACGACGACGACGCCAGACCAGAGAAGCTTGATGCCGTATTCAGCTTGGCGATAGCCGCACGGAACGTGTCCAGCGCACTTTTGATGGTACCGATGGCCGACAGCGAAGTAGTGGCCGTGGTGGCTTGGGCATTGATCTGCTTCTGCTTGGGCGCCTTTTCGGCATTTGCTAGCGCCGCAACGATTTCGTCGATCTTAAGACCAGAACCCAGGCCGGTAATAGTTGAACTCGCCATCTTCACTCTCCATTTCGGTGACCGTCGAAAAGCCGACGAAAATGCGTCCGTGCGGCTTTACAACAAAAGCCGTGCCAATCAGGCCTGAATGTCGAACATCAGGCTGTTGGCATCCTTCAGATTTTCCGCCAGCTTCAGCGCCACTTCGGAGGGCAGCTGACGGATGACTTCGCCGCTTTGACGGGCAATAACCTTGACCACCACCTGACCGGTGGAGTCATCGATTGAAAAGTCCAGTTGTCGCTCTGAAGCCTTGACGAAGTCCTGGATGGCACTGACGGCGCTTTCCAGTTCTGGCCGAGCTACAGGCTGAGATTCTTGATTGGCAGGCTCGTTGGCCGCCTGGTCGCTTGCTTGCCGCTTGCTCGTCGATGTGTCGGGCGCAGCGGAGGCGGGATAGGACAGGCCCAGTTTCACGCTCATATCCATGTCTTACACCTCTTATTCTCGGAAAGACGAAAGGGTACGTCACCGTACCCTTCGTCAAAACTAC
The DNA here is from genome assembly GCF_023093815.1 of Pseudomonas sp. PNPG3. NCBI lineage: Bacteria > Pseudomonadati > Pseudomonadota > Gammaproteobacteria > Pseudomonadales > Pseudomonadaceae > Pseudomonas > Pseudomonas sp. PNPG3. Next base: position 28,763 of record NZ_JALLKV010000060.1, on the reverse strand, counting down.
TCAGCTTTTGGAATTAGCCCAGCAGTTTCAGTACCGACGATGGCAGCTGGTTAGCCTGGGACAGGATCGCGGTGGATGCCTGCTGCAGGGTTTGCTGCTTGGTCAGTTCAGCAGTTTCAGCTGCGAAGTCAGCGTCCTGCACACGGCTGCGGGCAGCAGTCGAGTTCTCGGCGATGCTCTGCAGGTTATCGACGGTGCTGTCGAAACGGTTCTGAATAGCACCCAGCTGCGAGCGCTGGCTATCAACTTGCTGGATTGCACCGTCAAGAGCCTGGATGGCTTGCTGGGCGCTAGCGGCATCCAGGATGCTCAGGTCGTTGACCGAAGTATCCATGGTTACTGCTTTGGTGGTGCTGGCGCTCAGACCCAGAGCGGCAAGGCCGGTGCCGTTGCTGCCATCGGCGATTTGGATGTCTTGGTCAGCCGCCAAGGCCAAGGTGCCATCCTTGTTCACGGTTGCGGTTACGCCGCTGCTCGAGCTGTTGATAGCAGCAGCGACGGCCGACATGTCGTCGTCTTTCTTGAATTTAATTTCAACATTATTAACAGTGATCGAAGTCGCTTCAGTCAACTTAGCCTTGGTATTGCCAGAGGTCAGACCGAGGCTGTTAAGCGCACCAGCGCTATTATTCTCCAGCTTTACATCTTTACCATCAGCGGAAGTAAGAATCAAACGACCATCCGAACTAGCGCTCGCGACCACACCGGTAGCTTTAGTACCATCTCCAGAACCGGCCAGACCAGCACCGTCGTTGATAGTATTTACGATATCCGAGAGGGTAGCACCCGCCGCAAAGTCAAAAGTCTGATCATTTATCTTAATAGATGCAGAAGAGGTAAGACCAGTTTGAGTTTTAATCAGGTTATCAGCACCAGCGTTGAAACCGAATGCGGTTGCAACTGCAGCAGTAGATGCGGACCCAATGGTGAAATCAGTCTTGGAGCTCAAGCTGAGCGAACCAGTACCGTCAGCATTTTTTGCAATCTTCGCGGTAACACCGGTTTCCGACGAGAACCCATTGACTTTATTAACTACATCTTCAAGGGTGTCGGTTGCAGCCATGCGAATCACCGAGCTTCCGATGACCAAGTCACCTGCCACGCCAACGCCTTCTGCAGACAGCTGAGCAGTACCATCCATATTACCAGCAACTACGGGCGGACCAGCGGTTGCGGCAGCAATGTTACCGATAGTCAGCCCAAGAGCAGCCAAAGGACCGTCAGTAGCCGAAGCATTATCATCGGTGACCGCCACTGCCGCTGCTGTGGTGTTGCTCAGGCGAAGCGTACCGTCATTATTGGAAGCGGTAACACCGGTGATACCAGCATCATTAATTTTCTTGACGACGCTGTCCAAAGTGTCAGTGGCAACCAACTCAATATCGGCAGCACCAATCTTAAGGGTGCCTTTACCAGTTTCACCCAATGTCTTGGTTTCAACTGCAAACTTCTTGGTAGGATCAACACTGGTGGCATTAGAAGTAATGACGTCTGCCTTACCCGTCACAACAGCACTCAGTTTGTTTGTAGCACCATCAACGGACGCTTCATTGTAAGTGCCTTTCAAATCGCTAGCACTTACGCTCTTCATGCCAAACGAAATCGTTTCGTTCGCATTCGCGCCAACCTGGAAGCTGGTGCTGGTGAAAGTACCATCCAGCAGGTTACGACCACCGAAAGTGGTAGTGCTGGAAATACGGGTCAGTTCGCCCGACAGTGCGGTGAACTCTTGCTGCAGCGAGGTACGGTCTTCATCGCTGTTCGAGCCGTTCGCCGATTGCAGAGCCAGTTCGCGCATACGCTGCAGGATGTTGGTGGAAGCCTGCATCGCGCCTTCAGCGGTCTGGGCGATGGAGATACCGTCGTTGGCGTTTTTAACGGCAACGTTGAGGCCGCTGATCTGGCTGGTCAGACGGTTGGAAATTTGCAGGCCAGCGGCGTCGTCTTTGGCGCTGTTGATTTTCAGGCCAGAGGACAGGCGGGACATCGAGGTACCCAGCGCGTCGGAAGCACGGTTCAGGTTCTTCTGAACGCCCAAGGAGGTGATGTTGGTGTTAACGGTCAAAGCCATGACGAATTCCTCGTTGTATGGATACTGCGGCTTCCGGCCCTGGCGACAGCCGGGTGTGGCCTAGAGAACCTTCGTAATAGTTATCGTCGGGTGCGCGGGTTGCTTGAGGGCGTTTTTGAAAAAAAAATGCTGGCATGGGGCCAGCCCTGAGAAATCAAGGGGTTAGGGGCGGTTTATTGGCGTCAAAAACCGTGTAAGAGCAGGCTAAATGCCATACCCCAGTAGCGCCACCGTCCCCGTGTGGGAGCGGGTTTACCCGCGAAGAAAGTGACGCGGTGGTTGGCACCGGCTTCGCCGGTGTTCGCGGGTGAACCCGCTCCCACAGGGAGTGGCGCAGGCTTTCAGGTTTTTGAGCTGGACAGTTGCCCCACAGAGCCTGAAGTGAAGCCAGACATTTTTTCAGGTATGAAAAAAGCGCCGGGCGGTGGCCGCCGGGCGCTTTTTTTGGACTGCTGGGATCAGTCGCGGTACAGGATGGCCGAGCCCCACGACAGGCCCACGCCAAAGCCGCTGATCGCCACGCGCTTCCAGCTGCCGTCGAGCATGTGCTTCTGCAGTAGCAGCGGCACGCTGGACGACACGGTGTTGCCGGTTTCCAGCATGTCCTTGACGAACTTTTCCGGATGCTCCTCTTCGAAACGCCGGGCCACGGCATCGACAATCGCCGCACTGCCTTGGTGGATGCAGAAGGCGTCGATATCCGACGACTTCAGGCCGCTGGCATCCAGCAGTTCGTGCAGGTGCGCCGGCACCTTGACCAGGGCAAAGTTGAACACCTGGCGGCCGTTCATGAAGAACTTGCCATCACTCACCTTGAGGTGCTCGGCGCCGGAACCGTCGGTGCCGAAGCGCGCCTGGCCCAGGTTCCAGACCGCGTTCTCACCCATCCAGGTGGCCGAGGCGGCATCACCGAATAGCATGGTGGTGTTGCGGTCTTCCGGGTCGACGATCTTCGAATACGGGTCGGCGGTGATCAGCAGACCGTTCTTCAGCCCTGCCGCTTCCATAAAGCCCTTGATGGCGTACAAGCCATACACGTAGCCCGAGCAGCCCAGCGACACGTCGAACGCCGCCACGCGGGTGGACAGGCCGAGCTTGCTCTGGACAATAGCAGCGGTATGCGGCAGGCCTTCTTCGTCACCGTTCTGGGTGACCACGATCAGCGCATCGATCGATTGCGGGTCGAGGTCGGGGTTGCTGGCGAATAGCGCCTGGGCGGCTTCCACGCACAGGTCGGAGGTTTCCTGTTCAGCGGCCTTGCGCGGCAGGAACGATGCGCCGATCTTGCCGAACATGAACTCTTCGTCCTTGCCGAACTTCGCACCCTGGACATAGTTGTCCAGGCCAGCGGTGGGCACGTAACTCGCGATGCTTTTGATGCCAATCATTCTGGCTTCCCAATGAAAACAGCCAAAGACCACCACTCGATGAATTGAGGGCGCCAAATACCGGAGCGTCACCACTGGGGGTTGAAGGCAGTGTTCGCCTGCGCACCGGTAACAAAATGCTGCAACAGCTGCCGCATAGAATACAGGGAAGATGACCGTTTTGACTCATTGGTCACATTGAAATGCTACGAAAGCCGTGCGGAAGGTGTGGGGGACTTGGGGAATTCGGGGATTGACCGAACAGACACAACACCTGCGGGGTAGCTTCTGACGCGTAAGTCAGCAAAAAGCATCCACAACTAAGTGGGATCCTGAAACCTGATCGACACCTGTGGGAGCGGGTTCACCCGCGAAGCAGGCGACGCGGTGGATGGCACCGGCTGCGCCGGTGTTCGCGGGTAAACCCGCTCCCACGGGGATCGCGCCAGCTTCCAGAAATTGAGCAGGGCAGCAGCGCCCACTAGGGCGAGCGCTCCAGCCTGCCAGGCGCCCGATCAGATCTTGTCGAACAGGCTCAGCTGTGAAATACGCGCAAAGGCCAGCTGCGAGGCTTCGAGCATGGCCTGCTGCAGCGTCAGCTGGATGGTCGCCGAAGCCATGTCGGTATCGCCGATAGCGCTTTGCGTGCTTTTGTTGGCCAAGCCCAGGCTTTCGTTCTCCTGCGCCTGAATTTCCAGCGAGTTGGCCCGTGCACCGATGGAGCCACGGGTAATGTCGATGCGGTCACGGGCACTGGCCAGGTTGGAGATCGCCGAGTCGGTGGCAGTTTTCAGCGCAGCCTGCGCCTCTGGCGAGTCAAGGGGCTTTTCCAGGGCACTGCGCAGCTGACCCAGGGTGTCCAGCACGTTCTGTGAGCGGTGGGTATTGGCATTGACCGAGAACTGGTCACCCTGGGCTGGCGCGCTGTCGAACTGGTAGGTAACGCCAGCCACCGTGATCGCATTGCCCGCTCCTAGTGTACCGGAGGCAATAGGCTTGCTATCGGCAGAGTACGGCTGCGCATACAGCGAATACTCCGTATCACTGGTGAAGCGGATCACCGCACCGTTGCTCGGGAAGGTGCTGCGGTAGGCATCAGGGTCAGTGATACTGGTACCGGTTACCTGCGCGGTCGATGGGTTACCAGCGCTGCGGGTGGCAGTCAGGGTGTCTGGCTTGGCTTCGAGGGTGAAAACGTGGCCCGCCACCACGGCGTCGGCATCATCGCCCTCCGCCAGGTTCAGGTTGATTTCGAAGTCGACGCCCCGCAGTGAAATCATCTTGCCGCCTTCGGTGTTGACGTCGAACTTGCCCTTGCCCGCCGTTTCGGTGGTGATGTCGTTGCCGGCTGCGTCCTTCACGCTGTACTCGGTGGCACTGGTGAATGTGACGGTATAAGGCTGGCCAGCAGCAAACTGGTTGCTGTAGGTGGTGGCCGACGTCAGCAGGCCGCCAGAGAGCAGCACCTTGCCATCATCCGGCGACGGTGCCACCAGGTTCGACTGGGTGCGGCTGTTGTTGGTGGCCTGGTCGAAAATGCTGTAGCCGGTGTCGTTGGTCGCCAGGCGCAGGGTGTCGGACACCTGCAGGCTCAGCTGGGTCTGGTCGCCCTGGTAACTGTAGGTGCCGTCGGCGTTGCGCACATAGGGTGGGGTCGACGACTTGGAGCCGCCAAACATGTAGTCGCCGTTGGCGTCGCGCGAGTTCAGCAGACCGAAGACGTTGGCTTCGATTTCCTTGATCTCACTGGCAATCGAGGTACGGTCGGCATCGCTCAGGCCACCGTTGCCGGCCTGGATCGCCAACTCGCTGGCGCGCTGCAGGGCATCGTTGATAGTCGACAGCACGCTCTCTTCCTGCAACAGGGCGTTCTTGACTGTGGTCATGTTGCCGCTGTACTGGTCCAGCAAGGCGCTCTGTTGCTGCAACACTAGCAGGCGCGCAGCGCCGACCGGGTCGTCGCCGGCCGACTGGATGCGCGACTTGGAGGTAACCTGTTCGGTGATCTTGGCCAGGTTGGAGTAGTTCTGCGAGTAGCCGGTGGCGCTGGTCTCGTAGAACTGAGCAGTGGAAATGCGCACGGTAGTCTACTCCTTACAAGGCGTTGATCAGGGTGCTGAAGGTTTCTTGCGCCGCCTTGATGATCTGCGACGACGCCGTGTAGTAGTGCTGGAACTTCACCAGGCTGGCCGCCTCGTCATCGAGGTTGACGCCCGACACCGCACTTCGGCTTTCGGCGGCGGACTTGAACACCGCCTGGGTCGCCGTGGTATCGATGGCGGCCTGGCTGGCCTTGGCCCCTACCCGCTCGACCAGCGAGGCATAGGCCGAGGTGAAGCTGGTGCCGGTGCCGGAGTTGGTGCCCACAGTCGACTTGGTCTGCAGGTCCAGCAGTGCGTTGGCGTTGCGGTTGTCGGCCTTGCCGTCGGCATTGAACGACAGGGTGAAGCTGTCGTTGGTAGCCGGGCTGCCGCCAATGGTGGTTTCGACGGCAAAGGTACGCGGATTGCCGCTGCCATCGAGAATCGGGTTACCGGACGCATCACGCATCGGCACGGCGATCGACAGCTTGTTGTCCTGCCCTGGCACCACGCTGCCGGTACCAATCTGGGTGCCCTTGGCATCGTACAGCTTGTAGCCTTGCGAACCCCCGCTGGCGGCATCGAACACCACGCGCACCGGCATCGAATCCCGTATCGCCTGCTGCACCAGCGCGGTATCGGCACCGCCATAGATGTTCAGCGATTCGCCCAGCGTTGGCTGGGTGATGGTGCCGGTACCACTGTTGCCGCTGCCCGCCGTGGCACTGATCGGCCCGGCAAAAGCCAGCTTGTTGGCATCGGTGAGGGTGGTGGTGATACTACCGGCTGCCGAACGGGTGGGGATCACCTTGAAGCTGTCCCCAGCCGCCAGGCCGCCGCCATTCAGCGACAGGGTGAAGCCGTCGATCACTGGTGCCGGGTCGGCGCTGAGGTCGAAGGTGCCCATGTCGGTGCCGTCGGAGCGGCGCACGCTGTACTGATTGGCGCTAGTGAACTTCACCTCGTAGTCGTAGGTGCTCAGCGCGCCACTGTCGGCAATGGTCACGTTGAGGTTGCCAGAGCCAGCACTGTTGTTCGACGAGGCCAGGCTGCGCTGGGCAACGGCGGTGGCACTGTTGATGCTGGAGAACAGCGAGCTGCCGAATTGACCGTTGGCATCCAGGCCCTGGCCCAGCTGGCTGTTGATGCTGTCGGCTACCACCAGGGCGACACGGCCGAGCTCGTTCATCGACGGCGTCAGCACGTCCTGGCGATAGCGCAACAGGCCGCCGATGGTGCCACCGGTGATCACCGAGGTCACGTCGGAACTGAACGACTCATAGTTGATGCGCAGGCTGGCCTGGCTCTTGTCGGCAGTACCCGGCTGCACCGAAAGCGTATTGGCCTTGTTGCCGGTGACCAGCGACTGGCCACTGCCCAGGTATACGTCGTAGTTGCCATCACGCTCCTGCACCGTCACACCGACCAGCTCGTTGAGCTGGCGCACGGCTTCGCTGCGCGCATCCAGCAGGCTGTTGGGCGTGTTGCCGGTAGCGCTGGCGGCGGCGATCTGCTTGTTGTACTCGGCGATGCTGCCGGTGAGCTTGTTGACCTGCCCCGCCAGCGTATCGAGCTGGGAATTGATCACCTCGTTCTGCTGGTTCAGCTGCGTGGACACCGCGTTGAAGCGGTTGCTCAAGGTCTGCGCCTGGGTCAGCAGCAGCTGCCGCGAGGCAACATCACCAGGCTTGGCCGATGCGGTCTGCAGGGCCGAGAAGAATGCGGTAAGAACCGAACTGATGCCGGTGTCACGGTCGGCCAGCAGCTTGTCGACGCTGGTGATCTGGTCCTGGAAGGCGACCGAGTCGGCCTGCAGCGAGGTGGCGGTCTGCAACTGGTTGTCCAGATAGGCGCTGTAGATGCGGCGCACATCCGACAGCGTGGTACCGGTGCCCAAAAAGCCCGCGCCGATGTTGTGCGAAGGGCCCGCTGCCTGGATCGTCTGCTGGCGCGAATAGCCACTGGTCGCAGCGTTGGCGATGTTGTTACTGGTGACCGACAATGCCGCCTGGCTGGCACTCAGGCCACTCAGGCCGATGGAAATCAGGCTCGACATGATTTAGTCCTTTTATAGATTCGTGGTTCTGCCAGCCATGGCGTATTGCGGGGTTGCTTGCATTTGCCGGGCGATGCTGATGATTTTCTTCGCATAGCCCGGGTCGGTCGCATAACCTGCCTTTTGCAGCTCTCTTGCAAACTGCTCAGGGTTATCGGCCGAATTCAGGGCATCTTGATAGCGGGAATTGCTCTGCAACAGGCTTACCAGGTCGTGGAAGCTGTCCTGGTATGAGTCGTAGCTGCGGAATGCAGCCGTTTCCTTGACGAACTGGCCGTCACGGAACTCGCTGGTGATCGCCCGCGCCTGCTCGCCCTGCCAGTTGCCGGTGGCCTTGATGCCGAACAGGTTGTGGCTGCTGCTGCCATCGGTATTGCGCATTACCGATTTGCCCCAGCCGGTTTCCAGAGCAGCCTGGGCCACCAGGTAGCGCGGGTCGATACCAATGCGTTTGGCAGCCTGCTCGGCCATCGGCAGCATGGTGGCGACGAACTCGTCACTGTCGGCAAAGGCCTTGTTCGGGGCCAGTGGCGGTTGGGCCACGGCGCGGCCAAGTATGCGCAGGCCGTTGTCCGGCACGGCGAAGGCCTGGGCTACCTGCTGACCGTCACGGGCCGGCACGGCAGCGCTGTTAGCGGTGGCCGCCGACGGCACGATGCCGGCCAGCAGGCGGTCGGTGAGTTTGCTCGGCAACGCCAGTCGCCGCGCATTGAGCGCGGCAACATCGTTGCGGCCAGACGCCGAATCAGCGGCATGCGCCGGCTCCGCCACCTTGCTGCCCCACAATGCCGGGCCACTGGCATCGGCCCGTGGGAACGGGCTGGTGTTGATGGACGCACTACGGCCTTTGGTCAACTGGCGTACCAGCACATCCTGCAGGCCAATACCTCCACCTTCGCGGGACATGCTCACGGCCAGCTGCTGGTCGTACATGTCGCGGTACTGCTTCACCGTTTCGGTGTTCATCGGGTTGTCGTCGGCCAGCACGTCACTGGCCTTGCGCGAGGCCTTGAGCATTTCGCTGATGAACAGCGATTCGAACTCCTGGGCCACCTTGCGCACGTTGGCTTCGCTGTCGCGGTCACCCACCTTCAGCGAGCTGAGGCGGTTGAGGTCGGTGTAAGCACCGCTGTCGACGCTGCCGGAAACCAAGCTTTTGCTGTTCATCCGCACCGTCCTCAGATCACGATCAGGTCGGCCTGCAACGCGCCGGCCTGTTTCAGGGCTTCGAGGATGGCCATCAGGTCGCTGGGCGCCGCGCCCACCTGGTTCACCGCGCGGACGATTTCATCCAGCGTGGTGCCCGGGCCGAACTTGAACATCGGCTTGGCTTCCTGCTCGGCATTGACCCGTGAGCGCGGCACCACGGCGGTCTGGCCGTTGGAGAACGGCCCCGGCTGGCTGACGATCGGGTCTTCGGTAATGGTCACGGTCAGGCTGCCGTGGGTCACCGCGGCCGGCGACACCTTGACGTTCTGGCCGATGACGATGGTGCCGGTGCGCGAGTTGATGATGACCTTGGCGACCGCCTGGCCCGGGTCGATCTCGAGGTTCTCGAGGATCGACAGGTAGTCCACGCGCTGGCTAGGGTCCATCGGCGCCGTGACACGCACCGAACCGCCGTCCACGGCCTGGGCCACGCCCGGGCCGAGCAGGTCGTTGACCTTGTCGACGATGCGCTTGGCGGTGGTGAAGTCGGGGCGGTTGAGGTTCAGGGTCAGGCTGTTGCCCTGGTTGAAGCCGCTCGGCACCGCACGCTCGACGGTAGCACCGCCAGGGATGCGACCGGCCGACGGAACGTTGACGGTGATCTTCGAACCGTCACGGCCCTCGGCATCGAAGCCGCCCACCACCAGGTTGCCCTGGGCCACGGCATAGACGTTGCCATCGATACCCTTGAGCGGGGTCATCAGCAGGCTGCCACCGCGCAGGCTCTTGGAGTTACCGATCGAGGACACGGTAATGTCCACCACCTGGCCTGGCTTGGCGAACGCCGGCAGGTCGGCATGCACCGACACTGCCGCAACGTTTTTCAGCTGCACGTTGCCAGAGCCGGCCGGCACCTTGATGCCGAACTGCGACAGCATGTTGTTGAAGGTCTGCAGGGTGAACGGCGTCTGGGTGGTCTGGTCACCCGTGCCGTTGAGCCCCACCACCAGGCCGTAACCGATCAGCTGGTTGGAGCGCACGCCAGAAATGCTGGCGATGTCCTTCAGGCGCTCGGCCTGGGCGCCAAAAGCACAGGACAGGAGCAGGGTTGCGGCAATCAGCTGCCTCACGTTGAACATGGTCATCCGTACTCAGAAAGGCCAAAGCGGGCTGATGAAGAAGCGGTCCAGCCACCCGGGCTGGCTGGCATCGGCGAACGAGCCGGTACCGGAATAGGTGATGCGCGCGTCGGCCACACGGGTGGACGGCACGGTGTTGTCGGTGGCGATGTCGTCGGCGCGGATCATGCCGGCAATGCGCACCAACTCTTCGCCGGTGTTCAGGGTCAGCCACTTCTCTCCGCGCACGGCGATGATGCCGTTGGGCAGCACTTCGGCCACGGTCACGGTGATGGAACCGGTCAGGGTGTTGCCCTGGGTGGCCTTGCTGTCGCCCTTGGTGGCGCGCTCGCCGCTGTAGCCGGCCTCCAGCGACAGGTCACCGCTGCCGAACGGGTTGTTGGTGCTCGGCGTGCTGCCGAACAATGACGTCAGGCCGATGTTGGCGTTGCTGTTTTTCTGAATCTGCGAGCCGGCGTTCTTGCTGGCCGATGTGCGCTCGTTGAGGGTGATGGTGATGATGTCACCCACCCGGAACGCCTTGCGGTCGCTGTACAGGTTCTGCTCGAAACCGGCCTGGTAGATCGAGCCGTTGTTGGCCGCTGCCGGCAACGGGGTGCGCGGCAGTACCGGCGCGTAGTACGGGTCGTTGGGCTTGGGCGTCGGCGCGACGCAGCCTGCCAGCAACACCGCCCCCCCCAGGGCGAAAACGGACAACAGACGATTCATGACGCTTACCTCACGGGTGCAACGGAGTGACGGGGTTAGAGCTGCCTGCTTCAGAGCTGTTGAGTAACGAACGACAGCATCTGGTCAGCCGTGGAAATGACCTTGGAGTTCATCTCGTAGGCACGCTGGGTGGTGATCATGTTCACCAACTCTTCCACGGTGCTGACGTTGGAGTTTTCCAGGGTCTGCTGCAGGGTGGTGCCGAACCCGTTCAGGCCCGGGGTGCCAACCTGCGGCGCGCCACTGGCAGCGGTCTCGAGGAAAAGGTTGTCGCCAATCGCCTGCAGGCCCGCCGGGTTGATGAAGTCGGCGGTCTGGATGTTGCCGATCACCTGCGCAGCCGGATTGCCGGCGGTGGTGATCGACACGGTGCCGTCCTGGCCGACGGTGAAGGTCTGCGCGTCGTTCGGCACGACGATGGCAGGCTCCAGCGCGTAACCGTTGGCGGTGACGATCTGGCCGTCGGAGTTCAGGTGGAAGGTACCGTCACGGGTATACGAAACTGTGCCGTCCGGTTGCAGGATCTGGAAGAAGCCACGGCCGTTGACCGCCATGTCCAGCGGGTTTTCGGTGGTCTGCAGGCTGCCGGCAACGAAACTTTTCTGGGTGCCGACAATACGCACACCGGTACCGACCTGCAGGCCCGAGGGCAGCTCGCTATCCTGCGTAGACTGGGCGCCAGGCTGACGGCGGATCTGGTACAGCAGGTCCTGGAACTCGGCGCGGTCACGTTTGAAACCAGTGGTCGAGACGTTGGCCAGGTTGTTGGAAATGACCGTCAGGTTGGTGTCCTGGGCGGACAGGCCGGTTTTAGCGACCCAAAGAGCCGGAAGCATGTTGATTCTCCTCGTGCGCCTGTTTTACGGCACCCGTTCAAAAGTGATTAGCCGATTTGCAAAACCCGAGCCATGGCTTCGTCGCCTTCCTTGGCCGTATTCATCATCTTGACGTGCAGTTCGAACTGACGGGACAGCGCCAGCACCGAGGTCATTTCCTCGACGGCATTGACGTTGCTGCCTTCCAGGAAACCCGACACCACCCGCACGTTGACGTCGGCGTCGGCCGGCTGACCGTCGCGGGTATGGATCAAGCCGTCCAGGCCCTTGGCCAGGCCTTTGGTGTCTGGGTTGACCAGCTTGATGCGGTCGACCTCGGCCATCACCCGCGGGTCTTCACCCATGGAGCGAATGCTGATGGTGCCGTCGGCGCCCACTTCCACCTTCTGCTCCGGCGGAATGGCGATCGGGCCACCATTACCGATCACCGGCATGCCATTGCCGGCACGTAGCACGCCAAGGGCATCGATGTTCAAGCCGCCGGTACGCACGTAGGCTTCGCTGCCATCGGGCGCCTGCACGGCAATGAACCCCTTGCCGGTCACCGCCACATCCAGGTCGCGGCCGGTCTCGACCATTGGGCCCTCACTGAAGTCGGTGGCCGGGCGTTCGGTCATGGCAAAGGCGCGCGACGGAAAGCTGTCGCCGAACACCGGCATCGAACGTGCCTGCTCCAGGTCACGCTGGAAACCGTTGGTGGAAATGTTCGCCAGGTTGTTGGCGTGGGCCTTCTGCGCCAGCGCGTTCTGGCTGGCGCCGGTCATGGCCACATAAAGCAGTTTGTCCACAGCATCTCCTCTGCGCGTAGCTGCCGCGCTGTCACTGCGCAGGTCAAAGCAATAATCGAACCAACTCTGAAAGCCCTTGTTTACAGGGGGTTCAGCACGGTGAGGGGCAATAAACGTCAGTTTGTCGGCGGATGTTTGCCGCCTGCGGCAAGGGTTTGCTTAGAAGGTGCGGCAAGCGGCGTTGTTGTAGGGACCGGAATGGCGCACCCAGCCTTCGCCCGGGCTGCTGGCCGAGCACATGTAGCGACCGGTGGCCAGGCTTTGCCATTGGTAGAACGGGGCGGGAGCGGCCGCGAGCGGCAGGGCCATGGTCAACAGGATTGTGAGCATTAGCCGTTTCATGCGTTGGGACCTCGAGAATTTGGGGCCGCTTTGCGGCCCCAATGACCATCAGGCCATCTGGATGATGGTCTGCATGATGGTGCTTTCGGTGGAGATGGTCTTGGCGTTGGCCTGATAGTTGCTCTGTGCCTTGATCAGGTTGACCAGCTCGCCGGTCAGGTCGACGTTGGAGTCTTCCAGCGCACCGCCACTGATCTGGCCAAGAGTACCCGTGTCCGGAGCGCCGATTACCGGCACACCCGAGGCGTAGGACTCTTGCCAGCTGGTACCGCCAATCGGCGTCAGGCCCTGCAGGTTGGCGAAGTTGGCGATGGCCACCTGGCCGATTACCTTGTCCTGGCCGTTGGTGAAGTTGGCGAACATGTTGCCGCTTTGATCGATGGTCAGGCCCGACAGCTCACCGGTAGCGAAGCCGTCCTGGCTCTTGGCGGTGGTGGCGCTTGCCGCGTTGTACTGAGTGGTGCCGAGCATGTCCAGGTTCACCCCGGCCAGGTTGGCAGTGGCGCCGTTAGGGCTCCATACGCCGGCAGCGTTCTTCTGCGCCGGGATCCAGTTGCCCAGAGTGAAGGTCTTGTCGGCAGCGATGGTCATGCCACCGGCTACCGGGCCTGCGGTCATGGCCGCGGTGTCCAGGGTGCCGTCAGACTTGAACGGCAGCTTGTTGGTCAGTGGCGTGGTCAAGGTCGGGTCGGCCGGGTTACGCCCATCGATGGTGGTGTACATGGTCCAGGAGTTGCTGCTGGCATCCTTGACGAAGTACTGGTTCAACTGGTGCGCGTTACCCTGGCTGTCGTACACGTCAGTGTTGAATGTGTAGTTGTAGCTGCCGGTATTGGTGGGATCGAACGGCGTCACAGCCGGCGCGGTGGCACTGGAGTTCAGGTTGACGTTCTCGGAGATTTTTCCGGTCGGATTGGGCGTCAGGTTCGAGGTATCGATCTGCAGGTTGGTCAGCACGCCCTGCATGATCTTGCCATTGGCATCCACTGCATAACCTTGCAGGTTGGCGCCCGACGAGTTGACCACGTAACCATCCTTGTCGCTGTAGAACGCACCGGCACGGGTGTAGATCTTCGAACCGCCGTCGCTCATCACGAAGAAGCCGTTGCCATCGATGGCCATGTCCAAGGCCTGGCCGGTGCCGTTGATATTGCCCGGGGAGAACATCTGCGACACCGCAGCAGTCTTCACACCAGTGCCCACCACGGTCTTGCCGGCGCTGGTGCCGCGAATGGAGTTGGAATACTGGTCGGCGAATTCGGCACGCGACGATTTGAAGCCGGTGGTGGCAACGTTGGCAATGTTGTTGCCGGTAACGTTCAGGGCCTTGTTCGCTGCATAGAGGCCGCTAAGGCCGGTATTGAAAGACATGTGTAACTCCTGTCGTTTTGCTCAGGCCCTAGATGCCGATGCTTTGGATTTTGGAAAGCGCAACACTGCCCAGCCCAGCCAGGTTGAGCGTCATCTCCGAACCGTTGGTGCCCATGGTCACACTGGTGACCGAGGCCGGCAGGTTGGTGGTCATGGTGGTGGCCTTGCCATCGATCGAGGCGGTGGCCTTGAAGGTGTAGGCACCTGCTGCGACGGCTTCGCCGTCGTCATTCAGGCCATTCCAGGTAAAGTCGATCTTGCCGGCTTTCTGCGTACCCAGGTCGATGGTGCGCACCAGCTTGTCGTCCTTGTCGTAGATGCCCACCGAAGTGGCAGTACTGGACGACGTCAGATTGACCGTACCTTTCATTTCCTTGCTGGTGTCGACCAGAGCCTTGCTGGTCTCGACAATTACGTTGCGCCCGACCAATGACGACGCCTGCAAGGCCTGGGATGACTGCAAACCGGCCGCGATACTGGTCACCGAATCATTCAGAGACTGCATGCTTTCGAGGCTGCTGAACTGCGCCAGCTGCGCCACGAACTCGCCGTTTTCCTGCGGGTCGAGCGGGTTCTGGTTCTTCATCTGGGTAACCAGCAACTGCAGGAATGCATCCTTGCCCAAGGCGCTGCCGGCGCTGCCTGTGCTGCTGTCGGTCTTCGACGTCTGTTTCTGCAGCGAGGTCAGGTACGCGCTACCGGCCTCGGTGGTGGAATTGGTGGTGGTCATGTCGGCTTCCTATCACTGCCCCAGGGTCAGGACTTTCTGCATCATGCTCTTGGCCGTATTCATCAGCTCGGCGTTGGTCTGGAACGCGCGGCTGGCGGAGATCATGTCAGCCATCTCTTCGACCACGTTGACGTTCGGGTAGTAGACGTAACCGTCCTTGTTCGCCGCTGGGTGGTTGGGCTCGTAACGGGCCTCCAGGTTGCTTTGATCCTCGACAATGCCTTTTACCTGCACGCCCTGCCCTGCCTCGCCCTGGTCTTCGAACAGCGACTGGCTACCGCCGGCCTGCGCGTCCTGGAAGGTGGTTGCGAACACCGGGTGGCGAGCGCGGTAGGTCTGGTCGATGCTCGAGGACACGGTCTCGGCGTTGGCGATGTTGGAAGCAACGGTGTTAAGGCGCGTGTTCTGCGCACTCATGCCGCTACCGGCAATGTTGAAGACACTGGAAAGGGACATGGTCATTCTCCCCGCAGGGCCGAAACCAGCCCTTTGAATTTACTGTTGAGCAAGGTGAAGCTGGCCTGGAAGCCGATGGCGTTTTCGGTGTAGTTCGATTGCTCGATCTGCGCGTCCACGGTGTTCTGGTCGATCGACGGCTGCGTTGGCGTGCGGTACTTGAGGGTATCGTCAACCATGGCCAGGCCCTCGGCCTCGATATGGCGGCTGTTGGTACGATCCAGGCTGAAACGGCCGCCGCTCTGCTGCTTGTCGCTCTCGGCAGCGAGCACCGAAGCGAAGTCCATGTCTCGCGCCTTGTAATTGGGCGTGTCGGCGTTGGCGATGTTGTTGGCCAGCACTTCGGCACGCTGGGCGCGGAAGCCCAGAGCCTTTTCGTGAATACCAAGCGCCTTGTCGAAGCTGATGCTCATGTCGGGGAAACCTTCGGAGGTTGACCGGAATATCGTTGGCCAAGGTTTAGCAAGGGCTGTGCCAAACAACCGAAAGCCCGGAAATACGGGCTTGGAGAGCGAGGTGCTGTCAGAGTGATGCCAGAAAAGCGGCAAAGGCCTTCCGCCTTCGGCCGCGAAAGCGGCAATTGCCGGGCGGCAAAAGCGGCAAAACAAAAAATTGACGTCAGCATTTCTCCTGCGCCGGCCTCTTCGCGGGTGCACCCGCTCCCACAGGTACCGCGCCGACCCTGTAGGAGCGGGTTCACCCGCGAAGAGGCCGGCACAGGCAAACAAAAAGGCCGGCAACTTTCGCTGCCGGCCCTCTTGGTTACTTGGCCTGGTAGATGATCCCCGGACTGCACTGCACCATCTGGTAATGGTCCGGCAGGCCGTTCAGCGCCTCGGAAGCCCCGAGGAACAGATAGCCGCCCGGCTTCAAGGTACTGTGGATACGCAACAGGATGTCCTTCTTCACCTGCGCCGAGAAGTAGATGAGCACGTTACGGCAGAACACCACATCGAACTTGCCCAGGCTGGCATAGCTGTCGAGCAGGTTGAACGAGCGGAACTCGACGCGGCTGCGAATCGCCGGCTTGACTGCCCAGCGCCCCGGCCCCTTGGTTTCGAAGTAGCGCTGCAGGCGCTCCTGGGACAAGCCACGGGCAATCGCCAGGCTGTCGTACTCGCCGGTCTTGCAGTTGGTCAGCATGGTGCCGGACAGGTCGGTGGCCACGATTTGCGCGCCCATCTTCAACTGGCCGAGGTTGCTGCGCTCGAACTCGTCGATAGCCATCGAGATGGAATACGGCTCCTGCCCCGACGAACAGGCCGCCGACCACATGCGCAGGCGCTGGCCAGGGTTGTTGCGGATGAACTCGGGGATGACCTTGTTCTTCAGCACCTCGAACGGGTAGGTATCGCGAAACCACAGGGTCTCGTTGGTGGTCATGGCATCGACCACCTGCTCGCGCAAGCCGCCGCGCGGTTGGGCCTGGATGCGCTGCACCAGTTCGCCCAGGCTCTTGATGCCCTGTTGCTCCATCAGCTTGTTGAGACGGCTGGAAACCAGATACTGCTTATTCTCGCCCAGCAGGATGCCACAGGCTTTCTCCAGGAAGACCCGGAACTGTTCGAAATCCAAATTACCCGTAGACACTACTGCCGCCTCTTTTCAATCACTGGTGCCGGGGGCCTGCCCCCGGCTGCTTCAATGCGCCGCCTTGATCCGGTCGACCACCCGCTGGGCCAGGTCGTCCGGCTTGAACTTGGCCAGGAAGTCATCGGCACCGACCTTCTTGACCATCGCCTGGTTGAACACCCCGGAAAGCGAAGTATGCAGGCAGATGTGCAATTTTTGCATGCGTGGGTCACTGCGGATCTCTGCCGTTAGCGTATAGCCGTCCATTTCCGGCATTTCAATGTCCGAGATCATCATCAGGAACTCTTCTTCCGGCTTCTTGCCCTCATCCACCAGCTGGCGCAGGTAGTTCAGGGCCTGACGGCCGTCATTGAGCGCCACCACCTCGACCCCCACGGTCTGCAGGCAGCGGCTGACCTGTTTGCGCGCCACCGACGAATCGTCGACGGTGAGCACCCGCAGCAGCACGGCCTTGTCCTGCACCTCGGCATCGATCACACCAGCCGACACCGACTCAGAGGACGGCGCCACTTCGGCCAGCACCTTCTCCACATCGATGATCTCGACCATGCGGTTGTCCACCCGGGTGACCGCGGTCAGGTAGTGGTCGCGGCCAGTGCCCTTGGGTGGCGGATGGATCTCTTCCCAGTTCATGTTGACGATGCGCTCCACCGAATGCACCAGGAAGCCTTGGGTCTTGGTGTTGTACTCGGTGATGATCACGAAACTGTTGCGCGTGTCTTCCTGCAGCGGCCGCAATCCGGTGGCCATCGACAGGTCGAGGATCGGGATGGTCGCCCCGCGAATATTGGCAACCCCACGCACCACCGGGTGCGCCTTGGGCAGCAGGGTCAGCGCAGGGCATTGCAGCACTTCCCTGACCTTGAATACGTTGATGCCGTAAAGCTGTTCGCCATTGAGGCGGAACAGCAGCAATTCCAGGCGATTCTGCCCCACCAGCTGCGTGCGCTGGTTGACCGAATCCATAACACCTGCCATGCCAGACTCCTTTATGTTTCAGCCTTTCGTTGCAACTCAGGTAGCGAGTCGGCACGGGCTTTGCTTTTTTGAGCGCCATGTACACGAAAACGACATTTTTCCGACGACTGACGCGCCTGCTGACTGGCTCGCTGGCCATGCTGTGCCTGCTGGTGCCCGGCGCTCGCACGGTAGCGGACGCGTTTACCTTGCCTGAACAACTTATCGGTGTCACTCAAGGGTTTCTTGAATTCAGCGTCGAAGATTATCTGGCCACCACCCAGACCGCCGGCCGTTACGAGATCCAGGTCAACCCGCTGGACCCGCGCCTGCGCATGCCGCTGTGCAGCCAGCAGCTGGACGCCTCGCTTGAAAGCCCGGCCCAGCCGTTGGGCCGCGTCACGGTGAAGGTGCGCTGCGAAGGCTCGGCGCCCTGGACCGTGTTCGTGCCAGCCACTGTGCGGCTGTTCCGCAACGTGGTGGTGGTGACCCGACCACTCAAGCGCGACAACGTGGTGGGCGAAGGCGACGTGGCCCTGCGCGAGCGGGATGTCGGAACCCTGGGCCAAGGCTTCCTGACCGAACTGGAGCAGGCGGTGGGCATGAAGATGCTGCGGCCCACGGTGATCGACCAGGTACTCACCCCGCAACACCTGGAACAGGCCGAAGTGGTACGCAAGGGCGACCACGTGGTGATCGTCGCCCGCAGCGGCAGCCTGAGTGTACGCATGCCCGGGGAGGCCCTGAGCAAGGGTGGCCTGAGCGAACAGATCCGGGTGCGCAACCTCAATTCCAAACGGGTGATCAAGGCCAGGGTGACCGGCCCTGGACAGGTCGAGGTGAGTATGTAGCCAGCCCATTGATTTGCGCTGGCGGTGAGGAACCGCTTTTCCTAAACTGTGTCAGAAAACGGGTTCGCGAGCTTGCTGACAGGCGGCTATGCATTTGTGCCTAAAGTTTCTTTCGGGTTGGCCGAAAACAAGGCAAGCGTCCAAATACCCAGAGGTTTCTGATCATGGTCATCGACTTCAGTCGTTTGAATAATTCTCCGTCCGTCACGGGCGGCGTGCGCGGCAACACCGCGTCCGGCAGCGCCGAAAAACCGGCAGCCAGCCAGGAAGCGGCAACCGGCACCAGCGCCAGCGGAGAAGCGGTACACCTCAGCCAAGAGGCCCAGCAGTTGCAGAAGATCAGCGACAAGCTGCGCGACGAGCCGGTGGTCAACAGTGCCCGTGTGGCCCAGTTGAAACAGGCGATCGCCGACGGCAGCTACCAGGTCGATGCCGGCCGGGTCGCCAGCAAACTGCTCGATTTCGAAGCCCAGCGCTGACCGTTCGGCGCGCTGACTTCACGGACGCTAGAAAAGCCAAGAGTTAGCCATGCACGACACCACCTTGCTGCAACTGATCGAAGATGACATTGCCCCGCTGCAGGAACTGCTTGACCTTCTGCAAAAGGAAGCGATCGCCCTGCATGGCCGCGACATGCCGCTGCTGGAACAGATCCTGGCGCGCAAGCAGTCGTTGATCATCTTGCTCGAGCAGCACGGCCAGCGCCGGAGCCAGTTGCTCGGCAGCCTGGGCCTGAGTGCAGATCGGGCAGGTGTGCAGGCGCTGGCTGCGCAATCGGCCCATGGCGATACGATGCTGCAGCGGCTCGACATGCTTTCGCAGCTGATGGACAGCTGTCAGCAGGTCAACCAGACCAATGGCCGGATCATCCAGGTGCAGCAGCACGTCACCAACAACCAGATCCGCATCCTCATGGGCGGAGACTCTCCGTCGCTCTACGACAGCCGCGGCAGCACCTCGCCGCTGGCCAAGCCACGGGCGCTCAGCCAAGTGTGATTTTTCTATCAAGGCACGGAACATACTGGCAAAATGCCGTTAATTGCGTGTGTCGCTTTTGCCTGGAGAACGATAAGCCGTGTTCAATGAATCCGATGCCCCGCAGCCGCCAAAGGTGCTGAACACCCCTTTGGAGATTGCGGCCAATTTGCGGCAGCTGCAGGAAAGCCACGACCCCCTGATCATCACCTTCCACGACCGCAGCCAGCGCTTCCAGAGCTACGTGGTGCACGTGGACCGTGAAAGCAACACCCTGGCGCTGGACGAGATGATTCCGCGCGATGGTGAGAAATTCATCGAGAACGGCGAACACTTCCGCGTCGAAGGCTTCCATGATGGCGTGCGTATCGCCTGGGACTGCAACCAGGCGTTGAGGATCAGCGAAGTCGACGGCCACCGCTGCTACCGCGGCGCCATGCCTCAGGAGATGACCTACCACCAGCGCCGCAATGCTTTCCGCGCCGCGCTGAAGCTATCACAGCTGGTCGATATCATCCTCGATGGTACCCACCTCAAGGGCAACGGCGCCCTGCGTGGGAAGCTGCTGGACATCTCCGCCACCGGCTGCAAACTGCGCTTCGAAGGCAATGTCGAGGATCGCCTGCAACTTGGCCAGGTATATGAACGCTTCAAGGCAGGCACCCCACTGAGCCTGGTCGATACCATGGTCGAGCTGCGCCACCTGCACTATGAAGAGCGGATCAATACCACCTTTGCCGGCGTGCGCTTCCATAACCTTACCGGGCAGGCGCAGCGCAAGGTCGAGAGCTTCGTGTACCAGTTGCAGCGTGAAGCGCGGCGGTTCGACAAGGACGACTATTGATCGTCGGCTGAATGAAAAAAAACGCCACCTATCAAGGTGGCGTTTTCATTTGTGATTCTCCTGTGCCGGCCTCTTCGCGGGCACGCCCGCTCTCATAGAGCTGCACATAACTCATTGAATTAGCGGGGACTCTGTGGGAGCGGCTTTAGCCGCGAACACCGGCGCAGCCGGTGCCATGCACCGCGTTGGATTCTTCGCGGCTAAAGCCGCTCCCACAGGGTACGCGTACTGCTTGCGGATTCAGTTCTCTACGCGACAGATCTCCCACAGGTACAGCGCAAGCCTTGAGCCCGGCGCAACTTCATGTGGGAGCGGGCGCGCCCGCGAAGAGGCCGGCACAGGCCTACACCGACTTGCTGACCTCACCTTCCGGCTCAGGCTCCTTGTCAGCCCCCTTCTCCTCCGCCTCGGTATCCTCAGCCGCCACCGGCGCCTGCATTACCTCCTGCACCGTCTGCTCATCCACCCGTGGGTCCAGCGCCGCCGACAGTGGCGAACCGGCAGCCGGCATCGCAACGTGGCCCAAAGGCGCATCCTGCACCTGGTGCAGCCCGGTGACCGCCTTCGGACGAATGCGCCATACCAGCACCAGGGCAAAGAACACGAAGAAGGCATACAGCATCTGCGGGCCCAGCACCTTCATCAGCACGCCTGCCGCCAGCGGCCCGATACACGCGCCCACACCGTAGGTCACCAGCAGCATCGCGGTCAGCGACACCCGCCGCTCGCTTTCCACATGGTCGTTGGAAAACGCCACCGCCAGCGGGTAGAGGCAGAACTGCAGCAACGAAATCACGAAGCCTATGCCGAACAGCAACTCCAGCGGCACACTGGGCAGCATTGCAAGTGGCGCCGAGGCCAGCGCCAACCCCACGGCCACGCTGCGGATCAGCACCGCCCGATCGTAGCGGTCAGACAACCAGCCCAGCGGCCACTGCACCAGCAGGCCGGCAAAAATGCAGCTACCCATGAACAGACCGACCTGCTCGGTAGTCATGCCCTGACTGGAGGCATACAAAGGCGCCAGGCCATAGAACGAGCCGACGATCAGCCCCGAGCCCAGCACCGTGCTGAGCGACTGCGGCACCCGCTTGATGAAGAACTTCGGCTCCATCGGTGCCGGGCGCAACGGCGCCGGGTGTATGCGCCGGGTCATGGCGACCGGTACCAGGCACAGGGTGAAACACATGGCCACCAGCATCAGCAGCTCCAGGCCAAGCTGTGGGTGCACCACCAAAATCAGCTGGCCGAGCACCAGGCCCAGGTACGAGGCAATCATATAGCCACTGAACACCGCGCCGCGGTGCTTGACGTCGGCCTGCTCGTTCAGCCAGCTCTCGATGACCATGTACTGGCACATCATCCCCAAGCCGACGATCATCCGCAGCCCGACCCAGGCCGGCAACCAGCTGGTCAAACCATGGCCGAGCACCGCCGCACCGACGATGCCAGCGCAAGTGGCGTAGGCGCGAATGTGCCCTACCCGGCCAATCAACCGGTGGCCGACCTTGCCGCCGACCGCCAGGCCAAAGTAGTTGGCCGCCATCAAGGCACCCACCCACAGGCTGTCGACATGATCGGCTGCCAGGCGCAGGGCCAGGTAGGTACTGAGCAGGCCCGAGCCGATCAACATCATCAGCGCGGCGAAATACAACGACTGAAACGGCTTCCATATATTTCGCATAGGTCCCTTGCGGCTCCCGGGTCAGGTGGCGATGGGTTGCAGCCAAGCATAAAAGCAAAATTGCTGCGGCGCAGTCCCCTGCCTGACAAATCTTGAATCAAGGGCGCGTCCAGTATCGGTCATGTCGTGATCATGCACTTGCATCATGAGACCGGACTGCGCTCCAAGCGTTTCCATCTCATTGTTCGCCGGGCAAAGGCTTAGCTTGCCTCTTCCCATCCCGGGATCAACTGAGACTGGAGGTTACATGATCAAAGCTGATTTCACCGCCGAACTGCATACCCATGCAGGTCGAGTTGTAGTTGCAGAATCATCCGTCGGACAACACCCATTCACATGGCTGGATGAGGATGGCTGGTTGTGCATCGATAATCACCGAAAGGCGCATGCGCGGGACGAGATCGTACGTATCGCGTTCGATTTCAAGTACATCACATCGGAGAAGGGACGGGACCTCTACTACATCTCATGCAACAACCACTGGAAATTCGCAGGCGCGAGGCTTGAGCAAAATCCGAGAGGCTGGCTCGGCCTGTATGGGACAGGCGTGATAGGCAGAGTCACGGATGCCGTGGCGAACTTCAAGCCGCAACTGGCAGGCCTTGGCGACTACTGGAAAATCGATACACACGATTATTGGAACGGCGACCTGAACAGCGCCGAAAGAGTTCCGTTCTACCTGCGCGACAAGCACGGCCATCGTGTTGCATCGACAAGGCCTGAAGACGCATCCACAGACCTGTGCCTCACCTTTGACAAATTTCTGAATGCAAGCGCAGCGCCGGGAGAAATACTCACGTTCTACTTGAAGAATATCCGGCTAGCCTGACACCCAGCATCACACCTGCGAAGTCTGCCAGAAGGTGCCCTGCCTCCCGGAACCAAAGAGGCGTTGCCACCGCCAACCCTCAGTCAGGCTACACCTATTCCCGCAAGGTCATGCCATTGGCAGGCAGCGGCAGGGCCGTCTTGTAGCGCACCTGCTTCAGGGCGAAACTGGAACGGATGTTGGCCACCCCTGGCAACCGCGTCAGGTAATCCAGAAACCGTTCCAGTGCCTGGATGCTGGGCAGCAGTACCCGCAACAGGTAGTCCGGATCGCCCGTCATCAGGTAGCACTCCATCACTTCGGGCCGTTCGGCAATTTCTTCCTCGAAACGGTGCAACGACTGCTCGACCTGTTTTTCCAGGCTCACATGGATGAACACGTTCACGTCCAGCCCCAACGCCTCGGGCGACAGCAAGGTCACCTGTTGGCGGATCACCCCCAGCTCCTCCATGGCCCGAACCCGGTTGAAGCACGGCGTGGGAGACAGGTTCACCGAGCGGGCCAGTTCGGCGTTGGTGATGCGGGCATTTTCCTGCAGGCTGTTGAGAATGCCGATATCGGTACGATCGAGTTTGCGCATGAGACAAAATCACCGGTTTTTTGTGTTTATGCGGAATGTTTATCTGCCCTGCTCGGCAAAGGCAACCAACTTGAGAGAAAAATTCTCCTGCCGGACCACTAAGATGTAGGGGACGCTGACCTACCAGTCACAAGCCGGTACTCAGCGGCGGCCGCTTCAGAGCTCACAAAAACAAATACCCGAGCGAGCGTAAAAAGCATGAACGAGTACGCCCCCCTGCGTTTGCATGTGCCCGAGCCTACCGGCCGGCCAGGCTGCCAGACCGATTTCTCCTACCTGCGCCTGAACGATGCAGGTCAAGCCCGTAAACCCCCAGTCGATGTCGACGCTGCCGACACCGCGGATTTGTCCTACAGCCTGATCCGCGTGCTCGACGAGCAAGGCGACGCGCAAGGCCCGTGGGCCGAAGACATCGACCCGCAAGTTCTCCGCCAGGGCATGCGCGCCATGCTCAAGACGCGGATTTTCGATAGCCGCATGGTGGTCGCCCAGCGCCAGAAGAAGATGTCCTTCTACATGCAGAGCCTGGGTGAAGAAGCCATCGGCAGCGGCCAGGCCTTGGCGCTGAACCGCACCGACATGTGCTTCCCCACCTACCGCCAGCAAAGCATCCTGATGGCCCGCGACGTGTCGCTGGTCGAGATGATCTGCCAGTTGCTGTCCAACGAGCGCGACCCGCTCAAGGGCCGCCAACTGCCGATCATGTATTCGGTGCGCGAGGCCGGTTTCTTCACCATCAGCGGCAACCTGGCGACCCAGTTCGTGCAGGCGGTCGGCTGGGCCATGGCCTCGGCGATCAAGGGCGATACCAAGATCGCCTCGGCGTGGATCGGCGACGGCGCAACCGCCGAGTCGGACTTCCACACCGCCCTCACCTTTGCCCACGTGTACCGCGCCCCGGTGATACTCAACGTGGTCAACAACCAATGGGCGATCTCCACCTTCCAGGCCATCGCCGGTGGCGAGTCGACCACCTTCGCCGGCCGTGGCGTGGGTTGCGGCATTGCCTCGCTGCGAGTCGACGGCAACGACTTCGTCGCCGTGTACGCTGCCTCGCGCTGGGCCGCCGAACGCGCCCGCCGTGGCCTGGGCCCGAGCCTGATCGAGTGGGTCACCTACCGTGCAGGCCCGCACTCGACCTCGGACGACCCGTCCAAGTACCGCCCGGCCGATGACTGGAGCCACTTCCCGCTCGGCGACCCGATCGCCCGCCTGAAGCAGCACCTGATCAAGATCGGCCACTGGTCCGAGGAAGAACACCAGGCCACCACTGCCGAGCTGGAAGCCGCGGTGATAGCCGCGCAGAAGGAAGCCGAGCAGTACGGCACGCTGGCCAACGGTCACATCCCGAGTGCTGCCTCGATGTTCGAGGACGTGTACAAGGAAATGCCCGACCACCTGCGCCGTCAACGCCAGGAACTGGGGGTTTGAGATGAACGACCACAACAACAGCATCAACCCGGAAACCGCCATGGCCACCACTACCATGACCATGATCCAGGCCCTGCGCTCGGCCATGGATGTCATGCTCGAGCGCGACGACAATGTGGTGATCTACGGCCAGGACGTCGGTTACTTCGGCGGCGTGTTCCGCTGCACCGAAGGCCTGCAGAACAAGTACGGCAAGTCCCGCGTGTTCGACGCGCCGATCTCGGAGAGCGGCATCGTCGGCACCGCCGTGGGCATGGGTGCCTATGGTTTGCGCCCGGTAGTGGAAATCCAGTTCGCCGACTACTTCTACCCGGCCTCCGACCAGATCGTTTCCGAGATGGCGCGCCTGCGTTACCGCTCGGCCGGCGAGTTCATCGCCCCGTTGACCCTGCGCATGCCCTGCGGTGGCGGGATCTATGGCGGCCAGACCCACAGCCAGAGCCCGGAAGCGATGTTCACCCAGGTGTGTGGCCTGCGCACTGTCATGCCGTCCAACCCGTATGACGCCAAGGGCCTGCTGATCGCCTCGATCGAATGCGATGACCCGGTGATCTTCCTGGAACCCAAGCGCCTGTACAACGGCCCGTTCGACGGCCACCACGACCGCCCTGTCACCCCATGGTCGAAGCACCCGCAAAGCGCCGTACCCGATGGCTACTACAGCGTGCCGCTGGACAAGGCAGCCATTACCCGCCCCGGCAATGACGTGACCGTGCTGACCTACGGCACCACGGTGTACGTGGCCCAGGTGGCCGCCGAAGAAACCGGCGTCGACGCCGAGGTGATCGACCTGCGCAGCCTTTGGCCGCTGGACCTGGAGACCATCGTCGAGTCGGTTAAAAAGACCGGCCGCTGCGTGGTGGTACACGAAGCTACCCGCACCTGCGGCTTTGGCGCCGAACTGGTATCGCTGGTACAGGAACATTGCTTCCACCACCTGGAGGCGCCGATCGAGCGCGTCACCGGCTGGGACACCCCCTACCCCCACGCACAGGAATGGGCTTACTTCCCAGGGCCTTCGCGGGTAGGTGCGGCATTGAAAAAGGTCATGGAGGTCTGAATGGGCACGCACGTCATCAAGATGCCGGACATTGGCGAAGGCATCGCGCAGGTCGAGTTGGTCGAGTGGTTCGTCAAGGTCGGCGACATGATCGCCGAAGACCAGGTAGTGGCCGACGTCATGACCGACAAGGCCACCGTGGAAATCCCTTCGCCGGTCAGCGGCAAGGTGCTGGCCCTGGGTGGGCAGCCCGGTGAAGTGATGGCGGTCGGCAGCGAGCTGATCCGCATCGAAGTGGAAGGCAGCGGCAACCATGTGGATGCTCCCACCAAGGATGCGCCAAAGCCCGAACAGGTCCAAGCCCCCGCAGCCCCTGTGGCAGCCAGGCCAGAGCCGCAGAAGGAAGCAAGACCGGCCGCGTGCCAGGCCGCCGTCAACCACGAGGCAGCCCCGATCGTGCCGCGCCAGCCAGGCGACAAGCCACTGGCCTCGCCGGCGGTGCGCAAGCGTGCCCTGGATGCCGGTATCGAACTGCGTTACGTGCATGGCAGCGGCCCGGCCGGGCGTATCCTGCACGAAGACCTCGACGCCTTCATGAGCAAGCCGCACAGCGCTGGCGGGCAAGCGCCGAGCGGCTATGCCAAGCGCACCGACAGCGAGCAGGTACCGGTGATCGGCCTGCGCCGCAAGATCGCCCAGCGCATGCAGGACGCCAAGCGCCGGGTCGCGCACTTCAGTTATGTGGAAGAGATCGACGTCACCGCCCTGGAAGCTCTGCGCCAGCAACTCAACAGCAAGCACGGCGACAGCCGCGGCAAGCTGACCCTGCTGCCGTTCCTGGTTCGCGCCCTGGTCGTGGCACTGCGCGACTTCCCGCAGATCAACGCCACCTATGACGACGAAGCCCAGGTCATCACCCGCCATGGCGCGGTGCATGTGGGCATCGCCACCCAGGGTGACAACGGCCTGATGGTGCCGGTGCTGCGCCATGCCGAAGCTGGCAGCCTGTGGAGCAATGCCGGCGAGATCTCGCGCCTGGCCAACGCTGCTCGCAACAACAAGGCCAGCCGCGATGAGCTGTCCGGTTCGACCATCACCCTGACCAGCCTGGGCGCACTGGGCGGTATAGTCAGCACGCCGGTGGTCAACACCCCGGAAGTGGCGATCGTCGGCGTCAACCGCATGGTCGAGCGGCCTGTGGTGATCGACGGCCAGATCGTCGTGCGCAAGATGATGAACCTGTCCAGCTCGTTCGACCACCGCGTGGTCGATGGCATGGACGCCGCGCTGTTCATCCAGGCCGTGCGCGGCCTGCTCGAACAACCCGCCTGCCTGTTCGTGGAGTGAGCATGCAACAGACTATCCAGACTACCCTGTTGATCATCGGCGGCGGCCCTGGCGGCTACGTGGCTGCCATCCGCGCCGGGCAACTGGGCATCCCCACCGTGCTGGTGGAAGGCCAGGCACTGGGCGGTACCTGCCTGAACATCGGCTGCATCCCGTCCAAGGCGCTGATCCACGTGGCCGAGCAGTTCCACCAGACCTCGCGCTTTGCCGGCCCGTCGGAGCTGGGCATCAGCGTCGCCTCGCCGCGCCTGGACATCGGCCAGAGCGTGGCCTGGAAGGACGGCATCGTCGACCGCCTGACCACCGGCGTCGCCGCGCTGCTGAAAAAGCACGGGGTCAAGGTGATCCATGGCTGGGCGAAGGTGCTCGACGGCAAGCAGGTCGAGGTCGATGGCCAGCGTATCCAGTGCGAGCACCTGCTGCTGGCCACTGGCTCCAGCAGCGTCGAACTGCCAATGCTGCCGCTGGGTGGGCCGATCATTTCCTCGACCGAAGCCCTGGCGCCGAAAACCCTGCCGCAGCACCTGGTAGTGGTGGGCGGCGGCTACATCGGCCTCGAGCTGGGCATCGCCTACCGCAAGCTGGGCGCCCGGGTCAGCGTGGTGGAGGCGCGCGAGCGCATCCTGCCAACCTACGACAGCGAGCTGACCGCCCCGGTGGCCGAATCGCTGAAGAAGCTGGGCATCACCCTGCACCTGGGCCATAGCGTCGAAGGTTACGAAGGCGGCTGCCTGCTGGCCCGTGATGGCCAGGGCGGCCAACTGCGCCTGGAAGCCGACCAGGTACTGGTGGCCGTGGGCCGCCGGCCACGCACGCAAGGTTTCAACCTGGAGTGCCTGGACCTGAAGATGAACGGCGCCGCCGTCGCCATCGACGAGCGCTGCCAGACCAGCATGCGCAACGTCTGGGCCATCGGCGACGTGGCCGGCGAACCGATGCTGGCGCACCGGGCCATGGCCCAGGGCGAGATGGTCGCCGAGATCATCGCCGGCAAGGCGCGCCGTTTCGAACCCAGCGCGATCGCCGCGGTGTGTTTCACCGACCCGGAAGTGGTGGTGGTCGGCAAGACCCTGGAGCAAGCCAGCCAGCAAGGGCTGGACTGCATCGTCGCGCAGTTCCCGTTCGCCGCCAATGGCCGGGCCATGAGCCTGGAATCGAAAAGCGGTTTCGTGCGGGTGGTGGCGCGCCGTGACAACCACCTGATCCTGGGTTGGCAGGCGGTTGGCGTGGCGGTTTCCGAGTTGTCGACGGCGTTTGCCCAGTCGCTGGAAATGGGCGCGTGCCTGGAGGATGTGGCCGGCACCATCCATGCCCACCCGACACTGGGTGAGGCGGTACAGGAAGCGGCGCTGCGCGCGCTGGGCCACGCCCTGCATATCTGACACTGAAGCGGCCGAGGCCGATTTGGCCCGCAGCGCCCCTGGCGTTGCGGGTCTTTTTTCATGGGCGAGTCAGTGCCGGCCTCTTCGCGGGTAAACCCGCTCCCACAGGGACATCACTGCCCGTGAGAGCAGTGGCGCACCTGGACTGCCCCCAAGAAGTTGGACACCAATCCAACCCTTGGGGGATCTATGGGTA